>JAHHUE010000001.1 GCA_020024155.1 Oscillospiraceae bacterium
ACTCAAATATTAGAAAAAAGTACCAGAAAAACCACTGCTATTGGCAAAGATAAAAATATAAATCACCACATTTATATATCTTTGATGATTATGTTGTTTCTGATAACTTATTATTAAACATAAATGCAAAAAGCCTATTATCAATTACACTATTGATAGCTATAAAACTAATGCCGATAAATATTTTATAGTTATTTTTTCATCCTAGTCAGCTCCTAATCCAGATGAATTTATGGAAATTTTAAAATATATTTTTAAAAACAAAACAAAAATAAATATGGTGTTTTTTATTATATTGAAGAACTGACAATAAAAACAAACCACCCTGAATTTATAACCGTTAAGTAAAAATAAAATCCACAGATTATAATCTGTGGATTTTTTCATTAAATTAAATTTCAAACCAGAACTCACTGCCAAGACCTTCTTGACTGTTAACACCATATTCAAAATTATGGTTTTCCAAAATAGCCTTAACAATAGAAAGTCCCAAACCGGAACCTGTGCGTCCTTCGTCTTTTCTTGCACGATAATACTTATCAAAAATATATTTAATATCTTCTTCTTTTATGCCATCGCCAGAGTCATATACACTTACCCTTGCTTTTCCATCTTCAAGTATTTTTATAGCAACTGTAACACGAGTATTAACCGGAGTATGTATCAACGCATTTGACACAAAGTTGTGTATTACTCTTTCCATAAGCTGTGCGTCTGCAAATACATAAACAGTATCTGGTCCAACATAGCCTATTGATTTGCTTTCGCTTTCAGCTTTATGAGAATAAGTTTCAACAACATCTTGGCACATTTCTGCAATATTAAACTGCACAATATTCATTTTGTATGCACCTTGATTAAGTTTTGCATATTCAAGCACAGAACCAACCATATTTGATAAACGGTCAGTTTCGTCAATTATTGTTGTAAGCTGTTGATTTCTTATTTCTTTATTATCACCAGTTATGTCTTTTATACTTTCGGCATACCCTTTAATTATTGTAAGTGGAGTTCTCAAATCATGAGATATACTTGCAATAAGCTCTTTTTGTAAATTCTGACTTCGCTCTATTTCTTCTGTCATAAAGTTAAAGTCTTTTACCAGATGACCTAATTCGTCTTCGCTTTTGAGTTCAACTTTAACATCATAATTACCCTTTGCAATTTCTTTTGTTGCATTTGATAACTTCATAATAGGTTGCAAAAACCAATTTGACGCAACTGCTGTAAATATAATTGCAATAAATACTGCTATTATTGAACCTGTCTGCAACTGAGTTGTAACAATTGATACAATTGAATCTGTTCTAGTTATATTAGTAGAAACAATTATTGTGTAGGTATCATTATAAAATCTGCCTTTTATAGCTTGACGATTTCCCAATTCATCAACTAAATGTATATTATAATTTGTTCTTGAACAATTTCGTACTTCTCTTCTCAAATTTTTAGCTTGAGCAGAATCAATTGTTCTCTGCTGTGTATGAAATCTGGAAGATGTGTCTTTTGCACCATGTAATTGACAAGCGTCACCAATACCCTCAAACAAAACTATGCCATTACCATCTTTGTCAGCAATTTCAATACAAACACCGGCACTTATAAATCTCGATATTTGATTAAGCGTATTTTCAGTAAAACCACCGTCAAGCTCTATTGCTGTAACAACTTTATCCATCATCTTTCCAAGTTCTGATTGTGTCATTGTATAGTACATTGGTTTAAACAATATTACTGCCATCAACCACATAAAAATAATAACAATCATACTTATAGATAACATCAGCATTGTGAGTTTTGCTCTTATACTGGTTTTCATCTTATAAAATTCCTTTATTCTTTTGGCTCAAATTTATATCCAACACCCCATACTGTTTCTATGCAGTCACGATATTCTTTAAGGTGACTACGCAACATTTTGATGTGTGTATCAACAGTTCTATCTTCGCCAAAATAATCATAGTTCCATACTTTGAGCAAAATTCTTTCTCTTGAAAGTGCAACACCTTTGTTTTGAACAAGACAAACAAGAAGGTCAAATTCTTTTGGTGTAACATTTATATATTCGCCTTTAATTTTAATACTATGGCTTGGAACATCAATAACCAAATCACCAAAAATATATTTTTCGTTATTTTCAGTCATCTCAGGATTAGCACGCATTGCAACAGCCTTTACTCTTGCCATAAGCTCTTTTGGTGAGAATGGTTTTACAACATAATCGTCTGTGCCAGCCTCAAACCCTGTAATTTTGTCATATTCTTCGCCTTTTGCAGAAAGAATAATAACCGGCGTTTTAAAACCACGGCTACGCATTTCTTTAAGGCAGGTAATACCATCCATAAAAGGCATCATAACATCAAGAATACACATATCAATATCACCTTTTGCAATGATATTAAGTGCTTCTATGCCGTCTTTTGCAAAATCAGTTTCATATCCTGCAACAGCTAAATATTGACCTATAAGTTCTCTTATTTTTGGTTCGTCATCTACAACTAAAATTTTCATAATCCAGAACCTCTCTATTTAATATTTAAACTTTTTTTACTATATTTATTATTCTACAATTATACCATTTAATATAACTGTCATAAGTTATGATTTTGTGAAATTGTGAAATTTTTTATACATTCAAATATTACCAATCAAAAAACATTTTAAAATTATAATAATTATAATTTTAAAAAATATTTGATAATACAAAAACAGCAACCATAAGTTTTTTATTTCTTATGATTGCTGTTTTAATCACTTCTTATTATTTAGCAATAACTTTTTTGCCTCTTATTTTTGTACCATTTACACTATGCACAACAACATCTTTGTATTTCATTGGCACTTCAACAGTTGTATGGTTATCACCAATTTTTATTGCCCCTATTTCACTGCCTTTAATTCCACTTTCGCCGGCAACTGCACCAACAATCTGTTTTGGAGAAACATTTTGTTTTCTGCCAATCGAAAGTCTCATAGCATACATATCAGAATTTGTTTTATTTTCATCTGACTTTTTCTTTCTGTCAGATTTATCTCTTCTGTCAGGTCTGTTTTTGCTGTGTTTTTCTTTGCAAAATGCCTTTTCTTTTCTTCTGTCTTTGCGTTCTTTTCTGCCATTTTCTTTTTCAACTTCAAAACCTTTCAATTCAAGTGGCTGAATATCAGATTTTGTAGCACGAATAATATCTCTTATAAGCACATCCTGTCTTTTACCTTGGCAAAGTGTAAAGCTAACACCTTCTTTACCTGCACGACCTGTTCTGCCAATACGGTGAACATAATATTCTGTCTGTGTTGGAATATCATAGTTAATAACTGCATCAACATTATTTACATCAATACCACGAGCAGCAACATCAGTTGCAATAAGCATATTAGCTTTGCCTTTTCTAAAAGCAGCCATAACTTTATCGCGTTCTCTTTGACGCATATCTCCATGCAAGCCTTCTGCCATAATGCCTTTTTCCTGCAAACTTGCTGTAAGTTCATCAACCATTTTCTTTGTATTGCAGAAAACAATTGAAAGATTTATATTATAAAGTTCAAGCAATTTGCAAAGAACATCTGATTTTTTACCTTTTGGACACTCAATATAATACTGTTTAATTGTATCAACTGTCATTTGTGACTTTTTAACTTCAACAAGCTGTGGTTCTTTTTGATACTGGTCAACAATATCCATTATTTCTTTTGGCATAGTTGCAGAAAAAAGAACAGTTTGTCTTTCTTCTGGTACTGCTTTTAAAACAGTTTCTATATCTTCACGAAATCCCATATTAAGCATTTCATCAGCTTCATCAAGAACAATCATTTTTAGATTAGAAAGTTTTAAAGCTTTTCTGCGAATAAGGTCCATAACTCTGCCAGGAGTGCCAACAACAATTTGACAACCTTGTCTTAAAAGTGGAATTTGTCTGCCAAGAGGCTGTCCACCATATATAGCCAATGTTTTTATGCCATGTGTAAATTTTGTAAGTTTTCTGATTTCTCCACAAGCCTGCATTGCCAACTCTCTTGTTGGACAAAGAACCAGAACCTGTGTATATTTTTTATTCATTTCAGGGTCAATTGCATTTATAGCAGGAACACCAAAAGCAACTGTTTTACCGCTGCCTGTTTGGCTTTTGCCTATTACATCTTTGCCATCAAGTATAAGTGGAATAGCTTTTTGCTGAATTTCTGTAAGTTGTGTAAAGCCCATATCTTCAAGGGCTCTTTTTATTGAATTTGATATATTAAAATTAAGTTCCATTAAAACCTCATATCTTTTTGGTTACTGTATAAAATTATAACTGCAAGCAACCAATAACAGTTATAAATGATGTACGCACATTTTTTAAGTGTACAATAATTTTACATAAATGTAAAGAAAAATCTGCTCTGAAAGTAAAAAATGCCTCTCACGAGCAGATAATTTTAATTTTTATTTTTTATCTTTACCAAATCTGTATTCTGTTCCGTTCATAAGCCTTTTTATGTTTGCTCTATGTGTCCACACAATAATTGAAGGGAAAGCAATTGATGCAATAAGGTTTGGCACAGATACGGTTTTGGTAATCCAGAAATATGCAAGTGTTATAAAAAAGTATGATGAACTGCCAATTATTGAGCCTAATGATACAATTTTTGTTGTAAAAACAATAATAAAGAAAATGCTCAATGCAAGGCATAGTGTAATTGGAGTTGCTGCAATAAGACTGCCTGCAACAACGCTTACACCTTTACCGCCTTTAAAGTTGAAAAAACAAGGATAAATATGTCCAATAAAACTGCCTGCGACTGCCAAATAGATAGCAATTTCCATATATAAGTTTTGTGAGTAATGAAACTCTCTGCCAAAAATACTAAAACTGTTTATTGCTTCTGGTAAAAATTGACTAGAAGTAAACATCATTCTTGCAACAAGTACAGAGATAGCACCTTTAAGCACATCTCCGGTAATTGTTAATACAGCTGCTTTTTTACCAAAAGTACGCAAAACATTTGTCATCCCTGCATTTCCTGAGCCAAAAGTTCTTATATCTTTCTTGTAAATACCCTTGCTAACTATAACTGCAAAAGATAATGAACCCAAAAGATAAGAAACAACAAATACTATAATCCATTTTAAAAAAACAGGCATTAGTTATCACCTCTTTCACGGATTATAAGTTTAATTGGTGTACCCTCTAATCCAAATACTTCTCTTATTTGGTTTTCTATATATCTTTGATATGAGAAATGGAACAAATCTTTCTTATTGCAGAAAGCAACAAATGTTGGTGGTCTTGTTCCAATTTGTGTCATATAGTAAATTTTAAGGCGTTTACCTTTATCACTTGGTGGTTGAACACGCTGAACAGCTCTTGCAAGAATATCGTTTAAAACACCTGTTGTTGTTCTAAATGAGTTTTGGTCATCAACAAATTTAATAAGTTCAAAAAGTTTATCAATTCTTTGACCTGTTTTTGCAGAGATAAAGATAATAGGAGCGTAAGACATAAATGAAAAATCTTCCATAAGTTTTTTACGCATTTTATCCATTGTTTTATCGTCTTTTTCAACTGCGTCCCATTTATTAACGGCAATTATACAAGCTTTGCCTTGTTCGTGAGCAAAACCTGCAACTTTTGAGTCTTGTTCAGTAAATCCAACAGTACCGTCAATCATAATAACACAAACATTACTGCGTTCTACTGCTGCAAGTGCACGGATAACCGAAAAGCGTTCAACACCTTCTTCAACGTTACCGCGTTTACGCATACCTGCTGTATCTGTAAAAATAAATTTACCATATTTATTTTCAACATAGCTGTCAACAGCATCTCTTGTTGTACCACTTTCATCACGAACAATCATTCTTTCTTCGCCGATGATTTTATTTATAAGACTTGATTTACCAACATTTGGTCTGCCGATAACTGCAACAGATATTTTGTCGTCATTATCTTCTGTTTCTTCTTCTGAAAAGTCAATATGTTTAAAACATTCATCAAGAATATCACCTGTACCGTGACCATGAACAGAAGAAACCGGAAATGGGTCGCCCAAACCTAATGAGTAAAACTCATATATATCGTCAGGAACTTTACCAACAGAGTCACATTTATTAACAACAAGAATAACTGGTTTTCCACTTCTCAAAAGCATAGTTGCAACATCATAGTCGTTTGCTGTAACCCCTGTACGAATATCTGTTACAAACAAAATAACCTGAGCTGTGTCAATAGCTATCTGTGCTTGGTCTTTGATATGTCTTAAAATGCTATTATCATTTTTAGGTTCAATACCACCTGTATCAACAAGCAAAAACTCTTTATCAAGCCATGAACCCTCAGCGTAAATTCTATCCCTTGTAACACCAGGAGTGTCTTCTACAATGCTTATACGCTGACCTATAATTTTATTGAAAAGTGTTGATTTACCAACATTTGGTCTGCCAACAATTGCAATAATTGGTTTTGCCATACACTACACCTCTTTCATTATTCCAGACAGCAAATCATAGCCGTCGTTTGTAAATAGTTCAATTTTTGTGTTCAATTTTTCCTCTAATTCAGGAACTGTCATATCATCAAGAAAAACATCTGCATTATCGCTTAATACATCTTTGCACAAGCAAAGTCTGTCTGTTTTAAGATTTCCTTTTAGCTGGTCAGCAAAATCTGTACCGGTAAGCAATCCTGTTACTGAAACATTTCCGCCAAAGAAATTATTTTTTATTTTATGAACATATATTTTTAATTTATCGCCATATTTTTCCATAGCCATATCAACCATACTACAAAGAACAGGATAAAAACTTTCTCCGGTTGCAATATCAACGGCAACCGCTTCTTTTATTGTTTCGTGATAGTCCATATCAGCAATAAAATTATCAATAAATGTTCTAACCATACCAACACCGTTTTCTATCTGAGGAAAACCTTCATAGTATTCTTCTTCCGGTATAGGCATTTTTGCGTTAAGATAAAATTCATCAGAAAGATATACAAGGCGAGTTCCGTGTTTTTCGTAAAAATCTTTTGTAGCCTCTGCCACAAGTTCAATTACTTTTCTGCAACCTTCGCCATCAAATATTTCTGCTTTTGCAAGCCCTTCACGATATCTTGTAATTCCTATTGGAACAATTGAAACACTTTGAACATTTGGATATAGGCTTTGCAAATCTTTAATTGTTTTTTCAAGCTCTTTACCGTCATTAACACCCTTACAAAGAACTATTTGACAGTTCATTTTTATATCAGCTTCTGCAAATCCACGCATTCTGTCCATAATTTCTGCTGCGTGAGGATTTTTCATCATAGCAACTCTAAGTTCTGGGTTGGTTGTATGCACAGAAATATTTATTGGAGAAATTCTAACCTTTTTAATTCTGTCATACTCTTTTTCTGTAAGATTAGTAAGAGTTATATAGTTGCCAAATAAAAATGACAATCTTTCATCATCATCTTTAAAGTAAAGAGATTCACGCATACCTTTTGGCAGTTGGTCAATAAAGCAGAACATACATTTATTTTTACAATAATGATGCTTGTCTATAAGATAGGTGTCAAATTCCAGCCCTAATGGTGTATATTCGTCTTTGCCTATTATAGTGACACTTTTATCTTCTCCATTTTCTGCAACAAGAGAGATTTTAAGGTTTTTATTAGCCTGATAAAATTGCAAATCAAGCATATCGTTTATCTCTTCTCCGTTTATGAGTTTGAGAGTATCGCCTGGCTTGATGTTATATTGCTCAGCCAAAGAACCTGCCATAATTCCTTTTATTTTTACAGCCATTTAAAACCTCCTGCAAAACTATAAAAACTATAATAGGTATAATATGTATACAAACAATATTGGCATATTATCCTAATTTAATATTGTATCATATATTTAAAAAAATTACCATAAAATCTGCAAATAAAAAAGGGTGGAGTTTAAAACTCTACCCTTTAAATCTGTTAAATTAAATTAAGCTTCTTTTTTGATTACAGCTTTGCCTTTGTAGTAACCACAGCTTTTGCAAACTTTATGTGGAAGTGTTAATTCACCACATTGAGCACATTTAACAAATGATGGTGCAGATAATTTCCATACGGAAGAACGTCTTTTATCTCTTCTTGCTTTTGAAACTTTTCTCTTTGGTACTGCCATTCTTTAGCACCTCCTCTAATTATCATCGTCTTGTAATAATTGTTTTAATACTAATAACCTTGGGTCAATCTGTTGTGATTGACAGTTGCAATTTTCCTCTTTGGGTCTGCCACAATACTGACATAGCCCCTGACAATCTTCTTTGCACAATAATGCAGTTGGGATTTGTAAGGATAATTCTTGCAGTACAAGCTGTTTTACGTCAAGTGTGTTATCACTGCTTACAGGTATTTCTGGGTCCGGCTGTGTGAGGATATCCGGTGTAACCACAAATTCCTGAGAGAAGTTAAATTCTCTGCTAAACAGCTTTAAACATCTTGCACAGCTACATTGTGCTTCTGCTTGCACAGTGAGCTTTATAAATGTTTCTTCGTTGCCTTTATGAAGATTTAAAACTGCCTTAACAGGTTTTAAAAATTCAACATCGTAGCCCACATTTTCTGTGCTGAAATCAAATTCCAACTCAAGCTGTTTATCATTTTCTTCCCTTTGGAAGATTTTATTGAGATTAACTAACATAAAGCACCTCTTTAGGTCACTTAATTATTATATAGACCTTTACCTTTTTTGTCAAGGATATTTTTACTTTTTTATTTTGTTTAATGGTTATTTTTAACAATAAATTAGTGCAGTAATCTAAAAACAGATACTGCACTAATTATACTGTCTTTTTTATTATAATTTTATATTACAAATATTTTTTAACGCTATCTGTAAGTTCATTTTCTTCAGCAGAAACAGTAAATACAACTGTTACATCATTTGTGATAGCATCAACTTTTTCAAGCAATTCTCCAAGCTTATTCATATCTTTGTCAAGCACTCTTAAAATTCCGTCAACATATATCTGTTCAATATCATAGTTGCCTGCAAGAATGCCTGCAAAGAAGCCGTAGAATTGTTTTTCGTCTTCAACTTTGTAATTGTCAACATCAATAAGTCTAACACTTGTTGGAATGTTATAGCCCAATTGCATTGATTTTTCGATGCATACGATATTACCTTTAACTTTTGACAAGTTTTCGTTTATCATATCAACCATTTTCTTTGTTTTACCGGAACCTTTGCCACCAACTATCAATTTTATCATAATGCATACCTCCTATATTAACGCTTTAGCGTTTATTTACTTAATTGTTCAAGTAATTTTTCTCTTTGTTCTTCGTATCCTGGTTTACCAAGAAGAGCGAACATATTAACTTTATAATCCTCAACACCAGGCTGATTAAATGGATTTACACCAAGCATATAACCTGATATTGCACAAGCCTTTTCAAAGAAATATACAATGTAACCAAGATTTTCTTCGTCCATTGCGTCAACTTCCAAAACGATGTTTGGAACACCACCTGCAACATGAGCCAATATTGTGCCTTGCATAGCTTTTTTATTTATTTCGCTCATAGGCTGGTCTGCAAGAAAATTAAGACCATCAAAGTTATCTTTGTCTTTCTTTACAAAATAGTCTTCGCCGGCTTGTTTGAAAGAAATAACAGTTTCAAACATATTACGAGAACCATCTTGTATAAACTGACCCATACTGTGCAAATCTGTTGAGAAAATAACACTTGCCGGGAAAATACCTTTCTGGTCTTTTCCTTCGCTTTCGCCGTAAAGCTGTTTGTACCATTCGTTCATCATCTGCCAGTTAGGTTCATAACTTGCCATAATTTCAATTGATTTGCCTTTACGATACAATATATTTCTTGCTGTTGCGTATTTGTAGCAATCATTATGTTCGCCCGGTGTTTCAAAGTCTTTACAAGCTTTCTGAGCACCCAACATAATTTTGTCAATATCAAATCCGGCTGCTGCAATTGGCAGCAAACCAACTGCTGTGAGAACTGAGTATCTGCCTCCGACATCATCTTCTATAACAAAAGTTTGATAACCCTCTTTATTAGAAAGTTCTTTCAAAGTACCCCTTGCCTTGTCTGTTGTAACATAAATTCTTTCTCTTGCACCTTCTTTACCATATTTTTCTTCCATAAGTTCTTTAAAAACTCTAAAAGCAATAGCAGGTTCTGTTGTTGTTCCGGATTTTGAAATTACATTTACAGAAAGTTCTTTACCTTCACAAAGTGCAAGAATATTATTTAGATAAGAAGGGCTTATTGTGTTGCCAACAAAGTACACTTTAAGCTTATTTTTATCCAAATTATTATACTGTTGTGAGCCAAGAAACTCGATTGCTGCTCTTGCTCCTAAATATGAACCACCGATACCGATAACAATTAAAACATCGCTATCATTTCTGATTTTTTCAGCAGATTTTTTAATCTGTTCAAATTCAGTTTTATCATATTGAAAAGGAAGATTGAGCCAGCCCAAAAAATCATTACCCGCACCATTTTTCTGATGGAGTATGTTGTGGCACAACTCAATCTCTCTGTTCATATTATTAAATTCTTCTGGCTTTACAAAGCCATCTAAATATTTTCCCTGAAATTTTACTGCCATATTTTTTTACCTCTAACTAACTTTATTATAGTATACAATGTTACCAAAACACTGTCAATATCTTTACATACTTTTTGTTAACTTTGGTGTAATAATCACATTTTTGAAATAATATTTATCAAAATTGACAAAGCTTTTTTAAAATCAACCTTTTCTACATTTTCTTCTATTTTAATTGCATATTGTTTTATTTTTTCCCCACCGGAATACAAATCCACTGTACCTATTTGTGTACCAGATGATATTGGTGCGTCTATATATTCTGGAATATTTATACGGCTTTCAAGGTTTGATGTACTGCCTTTAAGAAATAGCATATTTTGAGGCAAATAGTATTCAAGTTTTGCACTTTTTTCCTCTCCAAATCTAACTTCTATTGTTTGTGGATAGCTGTCGCTATTTGGAAATGGCTTGCTCTCAAAATTAGAAAAGCCAAAATCTAAAAGTTTTTTTGCAGCAGCAAATCTTTCATCCCCACTAGGAGAGCCAAGTACAACTGCAATAAATGACATATTATCTCGTTTTGCTGTTGCTGTTATACATACACCTGCTTTGCTTGTTGTACCGGTTTTAAGCCCAGTTATACCGTTATAGCTTTTCAAAAGTTTATTTGTATTAACTATCTGTGTTTTTCCATCTCTTAAATAGTCCATCCATATAGATGTGTATTCAAAAATCTTTGTATGTTTCATAAGTTCACGGCTCATTATTGCCACATCTCTTGCACAAGAAAGATGTCCGTCTATATCAAGCCCGCAAGCATTTACAAAATGAGTCTTTTCCATACCAAGTTCTTTCGCTTTTGCGTTCATCATATCACAAAAACCACTTTCGCTGCCACCAACAAACTCTGCCAAGGCAACTGCTGCATCATTTGCACTTGCAACAGCAACTGCTTTTAAAAGTTCGTGCACTGTAAAAATTTCGCCAGGTTCAAGCCATATCTGACTGCCACCCATTGAAAAAGCATGTGAAGAAATAGGTACTGTATCGTCTATATGTATTTTACCACTTTCCAATGCCTCAAAAACTAAAATCATAGTCATTACTTTTGTTATGGATGCTATTGGCAAACTGTCATCTATATTTTTTGCATATAAAATCTGTCCAGTAGTTTCGTCCATAAGTAATCCGGCTTTTGCTGGAATATCAAAATTATTCTGGTCTGCAATTTTATCCACAAAACTATCCGTATTTACAATTGCTTGTGCACTTGCAGGCTCAACCGGCTCAGAGCTTTCATTTTCTGCATAATACTGTGCATTTGCAACAAGCTCAACACCGTCTTCTATATAAGTTTCGGTTTCGCTTGCAAACGCCGTAAGTGATGCAGAAAATATAAAAATTGCAGTCATAAACAAACTAATTATTTTTTTCATAATCTACCACCTTAATTTATACTTATATAATTTATATGTGGCACATAATGGAAATATTAAAACAGTTGAGAAATTTTATAAAATATATTATAATAATAAGTCAAGTAAATGAAAAGGAAGTGCTAAATGAAAGTTTGTTTTTTCACATTAGGTTGTAAAGTTAATCAGCAAGAAACTGCTGCAATGATGAATATATTCTCAAAAAATGGATGGGAAATTGCTGACGATAAAGAAGTTAGTGATGTTTACATAGTAAATAGTTGTACTGTTACACTCAGTGGCGATAAAAAAAGTATCCAGTGGATACGTCGTGCAAAAAAACAAAATCCTAACGCAGTTGTTGTTTTGTGTGGATGTATGCCTCAGGCTTTTCCTGACAAGGCAAAAAATGTATCAGAAGCTGATATTATAATTGGAAGTAAAGGTAAAGCAAAAGTTTATGAGCTTGTGCAGGAATTTATCAACGAAAAACACAGAATAGTAAATATTATGCCACACTGTACCGACGATAAGTTTGAAGAAATGGCTGAGGGTGCAGACACAATGCACACAAGAGCATTTTTAAAAATTCAAGACGGTTGTAATCGTCATTGTGCATATTGTATTATTCCTACTGCAAGAGGTAAAGTGCGTTCTCGTTCAATTGAAAGCATTGTAGCTCAGGCAAAAAAACTTGCAGATATGGGACATAAAGAAATTGTTCTTACTGGTGTAAATATCTCTTGCTATGGTCAAGATTTGGGTATAAATGTATGCGAAGTTATTGAAGCTGTTGCAGAAATTCCAAATATAGAGCGAATTCGTTTTGGTTCTCTTGAACTTGACCTTTTCACAGATGATATGCTTGTAAGAATGAGCAAAGTTAAAAAATTCTGTCCTCATTTCCACTTATCATTACAAAGTGGCTGTGATAAAACATTACGTGCAATGAATCGTCTTTATGACACAAAACTCTATACCGATATGATGAATCGTCTTAGAGAATTGTTTGATAAACCTGTATTTACAACAGATATTATTGTTGGTTTTCCTGGTGAAACAGAAGAGGATTTTTTACAAAGTGTAAAATATGTTCAAAGTTGTAAGTTCTTAAAAGTTCATACTTTTACTTTCTCACCGAGAGAAGGCACAGTTGCTTATGAAATGAAAGACCAGATACCAAACGAAATCAAACATAACAGAAACAAAATTATGAGCTTTAAAGCTGACCAAGAAAAAATAAAAGTTATGGAAGAATTTATTGGCTTTGAAGATACTGCTTTACTTGAACAGCAACTTCCAGACGGAAGTTTCACAGCATATACAAGCAGATATATTCCTGTTATTGTAAAAGGTGAAAACCTTAAAAGTGGTGATATTGTTAATATTCGTCTTACAGATATTGCAGGTCCTAGAATGAACTGCGAAATTATATAGAAGGTATAATCGTGGAACAGAAAAAAGATATTTTTGATAAGATAATGGAGTTACCAATTATCAACATTTTTAATCCGTTTTATAAAAAATATAAGGAACAGCTTTTGTATTTGTTCTTTGGATTTTGCACTTTTATGGTAAGTCTTATAATTTTTACTATTGGATGCTATACTTTTAATCTTGATGAAATAACTTCTAACAACATATCTTGGGTTATTGCAGTTTTATTTGCGTATATAACTAATAGAACATGGGTTTTTGTTGATAAAGCTCACGACTTTAAAGGAGTTGTAAAAGAAATTTTTGCATTTTTTGCAGGCAGATTTATAACTCTTTTAGTTGAAAACGGCATTATTTATGTATTCATAACATTATTAGGATTTAACAGAATTCTTATAAAAATCATTGCTCAAATAGTTATAATTATCCTTAACTATATAATAAGTAAATGGTTTATTTTTAAGAAAAAAGATTAAAACATTTATAAAATATTGATTTTATATATTTACGGCATAGTATTTTAGTATCTATGCCGTATTTTTATTACTGATTATTATATATAAACTAACAACTTATTTTTATATTATCAACAAAAATAAACAGAGCGTATTAAATTGCAATACGCTCCGTTCTTATTTTAAATTGCTTATTGTTCAATATTTTTATTATAAAACATCCTTTAATACTCTCTGAGCATTTTTATATGCAACTTTTTCTATGTCGTCATAATTCATACCATTTTTGAGCAATTCGTCCCATATCTTTTGAATAGCTAATGTATCACCAACATCAAGATTGCCAGAAATACCGTCAAAATCAGAGCCAATAGCAACACATTCTATACCGCCTTTATTTGCCATATGAATAATATGTTTAGCAATATCTGAAAGACGGCTGTCATTGCTATTTATATCAGGGTTTACAAATGCCGGACAGAAGTTTATACCAGATATACCACCGTTATTTCCTAAGGCTTTTATCATATCGTCAGTAAGATTTCTTGGATGTTGAGAAAGAGCTCTGCAACTTGAATGAGATGCAACTATTGGTTTTTTACTAAGCTTTATAGCATCCCAAAAACCGCCGTCAGAAAGATGAGATACATCTATTAAAATGCCTTTATCATTCATATATTCAATAGCCTGTTTACCAAAATCTTTAAGTCCCAATTGCATAAGATTTGCATCAAATGAATTTGGATGTCCAAAACAGTTTTCAGAATTCCAAACAAAAGTTACAAGTCTTAAACCCATATCATAATATTTGTCAAATTTTTCAAAACTTCCGTTTATGGTTCTTCCGTCTTCCATAGATAAAAAAGCCGATACTTTACCCTCTTTTTCGTTCTTTATCATATCGTCATAATTTTTTGCCCAAGCAATATAATTTGGATATGTTTTTATTGTTTTATCAAGATTATTGTAAAGATTATTTACAAAGTCATCATCATTAAAATCTGGCTGTATATTCTGTATCCAGTCTGTTGGTGGAACAAATATAGCAAAGAACTGAGCAAGTGCTCCTGCCTGTTTTAACCTGCTTATATCAACCATAAATTCTTTACGGTCAAAAATATTTTCATTTTTTGTTTCAAAAGCCATACACAATGTATCACAGTGCATATCTATATATTTCATATACAAAATCTCCTTTGACAAATCATCATAACTAATATGATACCCTTTATGTTTTACATTTACAAGTATATAAAAACAAAAAGCAGACTTTTGCAAGTCTGCTTTAGTTTTACGAGTTATTTAAATTTACGTTTACGAGCTGCTTCAGCTTTTTTCTTACGTTTTACTGAAGGTTTTTCGTAATGCTCACGTTTGCGAACTTCTGCAAGAACGCCTGATTTTGCACATGAACGCTTAAAGCGACGAAGTGCTGAATCTAATGATTCATTATCTTTAACTCTAATTTCTGACATCTATTTCACTCCCTTACGCTTTTTGCTTTTATTTGTTTAAATAATATTCAAACATCACGTTACAATTATACAGATTAAAAGCTATATTGTCAATAAGTTTTTTTATTTTACAACTATATTTACAAGTTTATTTGGAACACAAATCTGTTTAACAATTGTTTTATCGCCAATTGCTGCTTTTACATTTTCATCAGCAATAGCAAGTTCAATCATCTTGGCATTTTCAAGGTTTAGAGCCATTTGAATTCTTGCTTTAATTTTGCCGTTTACCTGTACAGGAATTTCAACTGTTGACTCAACACATTTAGCTTCATCATATTTTGGCCAGTGAGAGTGTGCAATCTGTCCGCCAAAATCCATATTTTGCCATATTTCTTCTGTGATATGTGGAGCAAATGGGTTAAGAAGAATAAGCAATGTTTTGTATTCGCCTTTTGTGATGGATTTCTTTTCGTTAATTTCGTTAAGAAGTGCCATCATAGCTGCAATAGCTGTATTGAAACCAAGATTAAGAATATCGTTTGTAACTTTCTTAATTGTTTTATTGAAAGAAATTTCCAATTCTTTGGAGTATTCTTCACCGTCAACAACGATGTTCTGCAAATTCCAAATTTTATCAAGGAAACGTTTACAGCCTTTTATAGAGCTTTGGCTCCATGGAGCAGCCTTTTCAAAGTCACCCATAAACATTTCGTAAAGACGCATTGTGTCTGCACCGTATTCTGCAACAATGTCATCTGGATTAACAACATTACCACGAGATTTAGACATCTTTTCGCCTGTTTCACCAAGAATCATACCATGGCTTGTTCTCTTTGCGTATGGTTCTTTTGTTGGCACTGCACCAATATCGTAAAGAAATTTGTGCCAGAAACGAGAGTACAATAAGTGAAGAGTTGTATGTTCCATACCACCGTTATACCAGTCAACAGGCATCCAGTATTCCATTGCTTCTTTGTTTGCAATTGCATCGTTATTGTGTGGGTCGATGTAACGAAGGAAATACCATGAAGAACCAGCCCATTGTGGCATTGTGTCTGTTTCTCTTTTTGCAGGGCCACCACATTTTGGACAAGTTGTATTTACCCAGTCTGTAAGACGAGCAAGTGGGCTTTCACCTTCTTCTGTTGGTTCAAAGTCCATAAGTTCAGGAAGTTGTAAAGGAAGTTGGTCTTCCGGAATTGGCTCCCAACCACATTTTGGACAGTAAACCATTGGAATTGGTTCGCCCCAATATCTTTGACGGGAGAAAATCCAGTCACGAAGTTTATAGTTTGTTTTACTTTCGCCAATTTTGTTTTCTGTAAGCCATTGTATAATTTTAATTTTAGCTTCATCAACAGTTAAACCGTCAAGGAAACCACTATTAACCATTACACCGGTTGCACAGTCTGTAAATGCTTCTTTTTCAACATCTCCGCCTTTAACAACTTCAATAATAGGAAGGTTAAATGCTTTTGCAAATTCCCAGTCACGAGTATCATGACCTGGAACAGCCATAATTGCACCTGTGCCGTATGTTGCAAGAACATAGTCAGATATAAATATAGCAATTTCTTTTCCGTTTACAGGGTTAATAGCTTTTACACCTTTAAGTTCAACACCTGTTTTTTCTTTGGAAAGTTCTGTTCTTTCAAGTTCAGATTTTCTTGCAGCAGCTTCTCTGTATGCAACAACTTCATCGTAATTTTCAATGCTGTCTTTCCATTTATCAACAAGTTTGTGCTCTGGTGCCATAACCATATATGTAGCACCAAAAAGAGTATCTGGTCTTGTTGTGTAAATTTCAATTACATCGCCTTTTGTAGAGTTAAATTTAACCTGTGCACCTGTGGAACGTCCAATCCAGTTTTTTTGTTGAGCAACAACACGGTCAATAAAATCCACATCATCAAGACCATCAATAAGCTTGTCAGCATAGTCTGTAATTTTTAAAACCCACTGACTTTTCACTTTTCTTACAACTTCGCTGTTACATCTTTCGCAAACACCGTTTACAACTTCTTCATTTGCCAAAACAACTTTACAGCCTGTACACCAGTTAACATTCATTTCTTTTTTATATGCAAGTCCATGTTTGTACATTTGGATAAAAATCCATTGTGTCCATTTATAATAATCTTTATCAGTTGTGTTTATTTCTCTGTCCCAGTCAAAAGAAAGTCCTAAGCTTTTGAGCTGTTGTTTAAAACGAGCAACATTGTTTTTTGTAACAACTTCTGGGTGGATATGGTTTTTCATTGCAAAGTTTTCTGTTGGCAAACCAAAAGCGTCCCAACCCATTGTATACATTACATTATAGCCTTCAAGTCTTTTTTGTCTTGAAATAATATCCATAGCTGTATAAGAACGAGGGTGCCCAACATGCAAGCCTGCACCTGATGGATATGGAAATTCTACAAGTCCATAAAATTTTGGCAATGTATAATCATTTTTTGCAGCAAAAGTTTTTTCTTCATCCCAAATATGTTGCCACTTTTTTTCTATTTCTGAAAAATTATAGTCTTTCATTTTCTATCCCCTTATACTCACTCAAAGCACAGCCTATTAAGGCTGTGCTCTAAGTTAATTTTTCATTTATAAATTAAATCAATATCTTTAATTTATTCTTCAATTTCAACTGGTGTACCGTCAGCCCAAAGCTTGTCAAGGTTATAATATTCTCTTGCTTGTGGGTGGAAAACGTGTACAATAACAGTTTCATAGTCAAGCAAAATCCAGTTTTTGCTTTCATAGCCTTCTACTCTTGCTGGCTGAATTCCAAGTTCTTTTTCAACCATAAAGTCAACTTCGTCAGCTAATGCTTTAACTTGAGTTGTAGAAGTACCTGTTGCAATAACAATGTAGTCTGTTACAACAGTAAGGTCTTCAATTTTGATTACTTTTATATCCTGAGCTTTTTTGTTATCGAGATATCCTGCAATTTTTTTTGAGAGTTCTAAACCGTTCATATATTCTCCTTGTATATTCTTATAATTATCCTGCTTTGCCCAAAAGTTCGCCGATATTTGTTACAGAGATAGGTGTTTCACCATAGTCCTGAGTAATATTATCTTTGAGTGGGTCTATATTAAGTTTTTCAACTGGTTTTTGGTATGGTCTAAAATGTTTATTTATAATTTCAAGCCATTCATCTTCCGGAATTTCCAAAACATTTATACCACCAGCTATAACACCGCGAACCCCTGGTTTAATAATAACCATATTTTCATAGCTTATATTCATAGCTGTTGCAGCAAGTGAAGCCATTCTGCTCCAATGCATATCTGTTGTTAGGTATGGTGTAAATCTTGGCATAAGTTTTATAGTATCGCTAAGACCTATATCTTTAAAGTATTTAATAACTGATGCATAGAAGTAACTTTGCACTTCAAGACGTTGAAGGTCACTGCCACCATAGTTTCTGTTTCTTACAATAGCTTCTGCTGTCTGACCGTTAACATAATACCAGCCTGCTTCTTTGATGATAGTTTCCTCTTTACCTGTTTTCTTATCTTTGTTTATAACAGGGTATGGCACATACATCTGCAAACCACCTTCAATACCGTCAACAACGCTTATAAATGCCTCCATATCAAGTGTTACATAATGGTCAACAGAAAGTCCAAAGCGTTCATTGAGCGTTTTTATAACATTCATTATACCGTCTTTTTCTTTACCACCACTGTATACACCATTTATTTTGCCCGATTTTGAAGGTGAGCCAACAAAGGTATCTCTTGGAATTTGCAAAGCTTTAATTGTTTTTTCCTTTACATCCATTGTTATATAAACAATAACATCTGACATATATGTGCTTCTTCCTTCTTCTTGGTCAAGCCCACAAACAAGAATGTTTACAACATCGTCTTTTACTTCTTCTGCTGTTCTAATATCTTCCGGAATTTTCTCGCCCTTATTAAACATATTTCCAATCATATTATCAACTGCAAAAATGATAATTCCCACTGCAAATATAGCAATAAGACATCCTAACAAAACTTTTTTAGGGTTAGATTTTTTCTTTTTTCGCTTACGGGATTGTGCTTTATAAGTATTATTTTTTTCGCTCATATTTTCCTCCTTAACTTATGAATTCAACAGTTTTTCAAAATACATTAGTGCATCTGTACTGTCTGAATCCACAGTTTTTCCTTTGGATTTCACCCATTTTATAGAGTGTATCAGAGATTCATACATGGCTTTATCCAGATTTTGTTTTGCAATAGATAGAAGATAGTCTTTTTTATCAAAATTTCTTTCTTCACAAAGCATATCTGAGAGATATATTATTTTCTCAATATCCTGCATACCACTTCTGCCACAAGTATGGCTTCTAAGTGCCCACAAAATCTCTGTATCCTTAATATTAAGTTCTTTTTCAGCGTAATCTGCTGCCGCAAATCCGTGCAAAGTTTGCATAGGTTTATTTTGCGTATTTTGAATTATACCACTTTGCTCAGTTCTATGCAACAAAATATGCTTTGGAGCGTATTTTAATATATCGTGTAATAACGCAGATACACTAAGCTTATCAACATCAATATTATGTATTTTGCCAAGTTCAACAGCAAGTTTTTCCACATTTAATGTGTGTTGGTATCTTTTATCGTCCAACATAAGCTTTGCTAATAATTTTGCTGTGCCCTTTAAGCGTTTGACATCATCGGAGGAATAGATATTATTTTCAGTTATAATATTTTGTATTTTATCAGTTAAAATATTGTTCAAATTATCATTATTCTGTACAGTTTTTCGATATTCTGAGGATGAAGCACAAACAATATCACTGTTAATTATATCTATATCAGCACCTTGATTTATAAATTTATCAGCTTGTGATTTCATAACATCATCAATTCCGTTTTCCCTTGCAAAAACAAGAATTTTACAGTTTTTAATTACATATTCAACATCTTTCCAAGTGTCAAGATTTAACAAACTATCAGAGCCGATAAGCATATAAATTTCAGGATTTTCATATTCTTTCTTTAAATGCTGCAATGTGATATATGTATAATTATCTTCTAAGCTTGTGCCCTCATAATCGGATATTTCAATTTTATCTGATATATCTGAAAAAGCCTCTTTTGCCATAAATAATCTGACATCAAAAGGTGCCATACAACTGTTTTTATGTGTTGGTGTACCTGTTGGTATTACCAAGATTTTATCAAAATCTGTATATTGTATAGCTTTTTTTAGTATAGAAATATGCCCTTTGTGTGGTGGGTCAAAAGCACCGCCAAATATCAAAACTTTCATGATAATCTCCAAAGTATAAAACTTATAGTTCTATAATATTATATATCTGATTAAATATCGTATTGTGAATCTTTATCTTTTTTAAGGAACAAAACAAATTTTGAACCTATAACTTGAACACTGTCACATCCAATCATTTCGCAAAGAAGAATTGATGCGTCTTTTGCATTTTGTGGACAAGTATCAAGTACACGACCCTTAACAAGTTCTCTTGCAACAAGTGCTGTTTTAATAGCCTGTGCTGTTTCTTCTGTAACACCACTTTTGCCAATTTGAAAAATTGTATCAAGGTTTTGTGCCTGACCACGAAGGTATGCTCTCTGTTTTGAATTTAAACTCATAATTTTCCTCTTCTTTAAATAAAATTTTTGATTTCTTCTTTTAGTTTTCCAAGTGCCTCGCCCCTGTGGCTAATAGCATCTTTTTCTTGTGGGCTCATTTGAGAATAGCTTTTATCTCCAACCATAAATACAGGGTCATAACCAAATCCGCCTTCGCCAATTCTTTCTGTACCAATCCAGCCTTCACAAGTACCACGACAAACTGTATGTCTGCCGTCTGGCATATAAAGACAAACTGCACTTACAAATCTTGCATTTCTGTTTTCTCTTGAAACATCTTTAAGGCTTGCAAGAAGTTTATCAATATTTTCGTCATCTGTTGCGTGTTCTCCGGCATATCTTGCTGTATAAACACCAGGTGCACCGTTTAAAAAGTCCACTTCAAGACCGCTGTCATCACTTATTGTAGGAAGTTTTGATATATCTGCAATAGTTTTTGCTTTAATAACAGCATTTTCTTCAAATGTTGTACCGTTTTCTTCAATTTCCACTTGTATATTTAATTCTTTAAGTGTTTTAGCTTGAATTCCAAAAGAATCAAGTATTCTTTGGATTTCTTTCAATTTTTTTTGATTATTTGTAGCAACTGCAAATACCATATTAGTTCTCCTCTTTGTCAATACTGCAAAGTGTGCTTGCAAATTCTTTTGGATTAAAGAGAAGTAAGTCATCAATGCCTTCGCCAACACCTACAAAACGCACAGGAATACCAAGTTTTTTCTTTATAGAAATAACACTACCACCTTTTGCAGTACCATCAAGTTTTGTAAGAATAATACCTGTTGCGTCAGCTGCTGATATAAATTCTTTTGCTTGGAAAATTGCGTTTTGACCTGTTATAGCTTCCAAAACAAGCAAAGTTTCAACACTTGCAGTTTCGCTTGCTTTTCTGATTACTCTTGTAATTTTGCTAAGCTCTGCCATAAGATTTTTCTTATTGTGCAATCTGCCTGCTGTGTCGCAAATAACTATGTCATATTTTTCATTTTTAGCTTTTTGAACAGCGTCAAAAATAACTGATGATGGGTCTGCACCTTCATCGTGCATAACTATATCAACCTTACTTCTGCCAGCCCATTCGTTAAGCTGACTTGCTGCTGCTGCACGGAAAGTATCGCCAGCTGCAAGCAAAACTTTTTTACCTTGTTTTGCATAAAGGTTTGCAAGTTTTCCTATTGAAGTTGTTTTGCCAACACCATTTACACCTATTACAAGGATAACAGCAGGGTCACCGGATAAATCAAATTCTTTATCAGTGCCAAGCAAGTCTTCAATTATTTCACGCATAATAACAATAACTTCTTCACCAGTTTTTGCTTTGCGTTTTCTTGCTTCTGTTTTAAGTTGGTCACAAAGATATTCACTAACTTCATACCCAACATCAGCCATTATAAGCTGTTCAAGAAGTTCGTCATAAAGCTCATCTGTCAAAGGTGTTGACATAATTGTTTTTGTAATAGAGTCAAAAATACTTTCTTTTGTTTTTTTAAGACCAATGCCTAATTTTTCAAAAAATCCCATAATTACTCCTTAATTTATCAATGATGGAGAAATATTATTTACATCAAGTTTTAATAATTTTGAAATACCATCATCCTGCATAGTAACACCATAAAGCACATCAGCTGATTCCATTGTACCTCTACGGTGTGTAATAACAATAAATTGTGTTGAATCTGATATATTATGAATATAGTTTGCGTATCTGGTAACATTTGCATCGTCCAAAGCAGCTTCAATTTCGTCCAATACACAGAATGGCGATGGATTATGTGCCAAAATGGCAAAGTATATGGAAATCGCAACCAGTGACTGCTCACCACCGGAAAGTGCTGTAAGGTTTTTAATAACTTTACCCGGAGGGCTAACTTGAATATCGACGCCACTTTCCAGAATATTTTCTGGGTCTGTAAGGATAAGCTGTGCTGAACCACCACCAAACAGCTCGCTGAATATTCTGTCAAAGTTCTTATTGATAAAGTAGAAACTTTCAGCAAACATCGCCTTCATTTCTCCGTTAAGACTAGCGATGAGTTTTGAGAGCTGTTGTTTGGAGTCTTCCAAGTCTTTAAGTTGGTCTTTAAGGAAATTATATTTTTCAGATACTTCCTTATATTCTTCAATTGCACCAACATTTACATTGCCCAACCTCTTAATTGAAGCCTTTACAAATGAAAGGTCTTTTCTAATTTGGTTTTCGTCATCATATTCAAAAGCAAATTCTGATGCTGTCTGAACTGTCAATTCATATTCTTCCCAAAGTTTTTGAATAATATCATCATAAACTGTTTCCATATTAACGATTTTTTCGCCAATTTTTGTAATTTGATTAGACAATTCTATTTTTTGTTCGGTAAGAGCTTTAACATCATTGTTAATTTGTGTTCTTTCCTGTTCAATTTCAAATCTCAGCTTGATAAAATCTTTATTCTCTTCTTCCATATTTTTAATACGGTCTTTAAGCTGTAAAACAGACTGAATAATTTCCTGTATATTATTCTTTCTGTTTTCTATTCTGGATTTTATTTCTTCTATATCATCCAAAATCTTTTGTTTTTTCTCTTGACTGTTTTGGCTTTGTGTTAAAAGTTGTTCAAGATTATTTTCCAAAAGTGAAATTTCGCCGGTTACTCTAACAATATCAAGTTTTATTTGTTGCAATTGAGCATTAAGTTGATTTTGCTTTTCTTGAGAATTTTCATCAACTTTTCCAAGTCCTGCAAGTTCTTCTCTTACTTTTGCAAGATTTTCTTCACATTCTTTGATTGTATTGTTGAAAACTTTTTCTCTTTCAGCATTAGATTTCAATACATTTTCAGCATTTTTGATTATATTTTCATACATATCTATACTGTTTTCATATTGTTCTGCCTGCTGTGTAAATTTTGCAAGTTCGATATTACAGTTATTTTTATCTATCTGTATAGTTTCAATATCTGCGTTGCATCCTTCAATTTGACTTTGCAATAAATCTGCATTTTCTTTTATTTTTTCGCTTTCCTGCAACAGTTTTTCTTCTTCTGTTTTAAGTTGAACAAGTTGCTCTTTAAGCTTTTCAATTTCACCTTTACGAGAGAAAAGCCCTGCACTTTTATTCATACTACCACCGGTAAATGAACCGCCTGCGTTAATCTGCTGACCGTCCATAGTAACTATTTTAAAGCGATAATTAAGCTGTTTTGCAAGCCTTGATGCACTGTTTATATCTTCGGTAATAATTGTTCTGGCAAGCAAATTTGAAATTATATTGTTATATCTGCTGTCTGCTGTTATAACTTTATCTGCTGTTGTTGCCCATTCTGGCAATTTTTCATTAAATGTAGATGGTTTAACAGTATCAAGTGGCAAGAAAGTTGCTCTGCCTGCTTTGTTGTTTTTCAAATATTCAATTGCGTGTTTTGCACAAGTTTCATTTTCAACAATAATGTTTTGCAAAGCATAACCCAAAGCAATTTCAACTGCTGTTTCATAGCCTTTTTTAACATTTATCAACTGTGCAACAGTGCCTTCAATACCTTTTAAAGCACCTTTTCTGCCCATATTAAGAACATTTTTTACACTGTGCTGAAAACCTTCAAGATTGTTTTCCATATCAGTTAAAAGTCTTATTCTATTTTGAGTATCGTGTTGTTTTGCAATATTTTGATTATGGTTAAAACCTGCTTTTTTAAGGTTTTCTTTAACAGTGTCAAGTCTTATACCAATACCATTTTTTATATTTGTATTTCTTGTTATATTTTCATCTGCATCAAATATAAAGCTTTTTAGTTCAATAATCTGACTGTTTACACTTTCAAGATAAGTATTTGTTGTTTCAATATCTTTATGTGCTTTTTCAGCTGTTTGCATAACAGACTGATTTTGTGTCTGTATGCCAACAAGATTCATACGGCTGTCTTGAATTTTAGCTTTAAGCTGATTTTCATTCTCTACCAAATTACCTTTTTGGCTATCTGACATTTTTACATTTTCTGTAATAGCTTCTATATCTTCTTCAAATTGTTGTTGCTTTTCAAAAAGCTCTTCTTTTTCTGCTTTTTTAATTTCGATATTGTCAATAATAGATTTTTTCTGATTTTCCGACTGTTCCTGTGACTGAGTAAAGAAAATCAGTTCATTATTAAGCTCTTCTATTTTCTGATTATCATATTGCTCTTGACTTTCAAGAACTGCTTTTTCAGAATTTTTGTCAGCTATTGTCTGTTCGGTATTTCTGATATTTGTTTGGTTAGATTCTCCTTTTTGAATAAGAGCGTTACTTTCAAAATATCTTTTTTCTATGTAATCTTCTTTTTCTTTTATATTTTTTTCAACTGTATCAAAGTCAAATTGAAAAATTTCCATTTTTCTTTGCTGTTCTCTAATAAGAGCCTTATTTTTATCAACAGTTGAAAGCCACAAAGAAATTTCCATTCCTTTTTTCTTTTCAGAAAGTTCAATAAATTCTTTTGCCTTTTTACTTTCTTTTTCAAGTGGGCCAACACGCTCTTCAAGACCTAAAAGAATATCACTAAGACGCACAATATTATCCTGTGCGCTGTTAAGTTTCTTTTCTGCCTCATTCTTTTTATATCTAAATTTTGAAATACCTGACGCTTCTTCAAAAATTTCTCTTCTGTTTTCAGGTTTTGATGTTACAATCTGGCTGATTTTGCCCTGTCCTACAATTGAGTAACCACTTTTACCAAGACCAGTATCCAAAAACAGTTCATAAATGTCTTTCAGTCTTACACGGTTTGAGTTTATAAAATACTCGCCGTCACCACCACGATAATATTTTCTTGTAACAACAACTTCATCTGTATCCATATCAAAACTTCGGTCAGAGTTATCAAGCACCAAGCTTACACTTGCAAAACCCATAGGTCCACGAATGCTTGTACCTCCAAAGATGATATCTTCCATTTTGCCTGTTGCACGCAATTCCTTACCACTGGTTTCTCCAAGAACCCAGCGTATAGCGTCACTTATATTACTTTTACCACTTCCGTTAGGGCCAATAACTGCTGTCATACCCTTATCGAATGTTATTCTTGTTTTATCTGGAAATGATTTAAAACCATGTAGTTCTATTGCTTTTAAATACACTTATATTCCCCTTGCTATATCGTTTGCAAAATAAATTGTCCTTTTTCTATATTTTCATCAGCAACTATTTGTGCTATATAACCTAACTCTGACAATTTATGTATATTTGTATTTTTTTGCCCTTTCCATTGAGAAAGTTCTTTTTTGTTAACTTTTATTATGATGTTATGGCTATTACCACAAGTTAACTTCTCTTTAATTTTTTCAAGGTAAAGCTTTGAAATGCAAAGCTCTCTAAATGCAGGATGATATGGCCCTGCAACAATTTTATCTTCCATACCGGTATCAGCGTGAAGACCCATTTTGATAATTTTAATATTATTTTTATTAAAAATATCCATAAGCCTTGCGCATATATCCACTGTTTCATCTAACGACGGAGGTATATATTCTCCACTTAAAAACTTTTGTTCCAAAAGAGTATTTTTAAGTGTTACTGTTGGATATATTCTCACTGTATCCGGTTTTAGTGCCACAAATTTATTTGCTGTATCTATGGCATATTCCACATAATTTTCTTGTCCGTAAAGACCTGTCATCATCTGTAAACCAAGAGAAAACTCATATTCTTTTATAAGCATTGAGGCATTTTCAACATCTTTTTTTGTGTGACCTCTCAGATTCATTTTCAAGACATTATCCTGCATGCTCTGCGCACCAAGTTCAATGCTTGTCACACCATAATTTTTAAGAATATCCAATACTTCTCTATCAATACAGTCTGGTCTCGTTGATATTCTTATGCCCATTGCTCTTCCCTGCTTTACAAAGCTATATGCTGACTTTAAAAGAGAAATCATATAATTTCTTTCAATTGCTGTAAAACTGCCACCAAAAAAAGCTATTTCATAATCCTGTCCGTCTGTCTGTGGTAAAAATTCGTCACATATTTTTGTAACTTCGCACGCTGTTGGTGGGTTTTGTTTTCCGCTTATACTTCTCTGGTCACAGAAAGAACATTGATTTGGACACCCTTGATGAGGGACAAAAATTGACAGATTTTTATGTTTATTCATATTGCCCCTCCTATAACCTAGTATTTGAATGTATAACCCATAAGTGTCAAAGCTTCTTTTGCAGCTTGCTGTTCAGCTTGTTTTTTACTTCTTCCAATACCTGAACCTATTGTATTTGAGTTAAGTTTCACCTCAACTGTAAAGCTTTTATCGTGGTCTGGTCCATTTTCTGCAACAACCACATAGCTAAGTCTTTCTCCTGGGTTTTTCTGTATAATTTCCTGCAAAACTGTTTTAAAATCTTGCAAATGTAAATCTGTATCATTTAAAAATCTGAGTATAAATGGTTTTGCACTCTCTATGCCACCATCAAGAAAAATTGCCCCTATTACAGCCTCAAAAGCGTCTGCAAGGATAGATGGTCTTTCTCTTCCACCTGTGCTTTCTTCACCTTTTCCCAAAAGCAAGAAACTGCCCATATCAATTTGCTTTGAATAAACTGAAAGAGCCTCTTCGCAAACCAATGATGCACGCTTTTTACTCATTTTTCCTTCTGGCATATCTGGGTTTTCTGTATACAGTTTCTCACTTGTAACAAGTTGCAAAACTGCATCTCCCAAAAATTCAAGTCTTTCGTTATACTGTGTATGACCTCTTGTTTCATTTGCATAAGAAGAGTGTGTAAGTGCTAATTTAAGCAAATCTTTATCTTTAAAAACATACCCAATATTTGTTTCAAATCTAGTCATTTACTCTTCATCTCCACTTACAATTGAATTTGCAATAATTTGTGAGATATCATTTTCTGCATAGATTTTTGCTTGTCTTATTGCATTTTTAAAAGCTTTTGCATTGCTTGAACCGTGAGCTTTTATAACACCTTTTGTAACACCAAGAATAGGTGCTCCGCCATATTCTGTATAGTCCATTTTTGCTTTAAATTCTTTAAGCTGTTTTTTAATCAAAAGAGCTGCAATTTTTGTTTTAAGGTTTGTCATAAACATACCTTTCATCTCTTTTGTAATAAATGACGCAACCCCTTCACTTACTTTAAGTGCAATGTTGCCTGAAAAACCGTCAGCGACAACAACATCTGCTATATCATTAAGCACATATCTGCCTTCAATATTACCAATAAAGTTAATCTTTTCGTTAGCTTTCATAAGCTTATATGCTTCGATATGCATTTCTGTGCCTTTTGTTTCTTCTTCGCCATTATTGAGAAGTGCAACTTTTGGATTTTTTCTTTTTGCAACTTTTTCCATATAAACACTGCCCATAACAGCAAACTGATTAAGCATATTTGCTCTCACTTCACTGTTTGCACCACAGTCTATAAGCATAAATCCATTAGGATTTTCGCAAGGCATAATTGTTGCAAGAGTTGCTCTTTTTACACCTTTAATTCTTTTTACAATAAATGTTGCACCCATCAAAAGTGCGCCTGTACTTCCGGCAGAAACCACAGCATCTCCAAGCCCGTCAGCCAACGCTTTAAGAGCAATATGCAATGAAGTATCTTTGCGTTTTTTTACAATATCCATTGGGTCTTCTTCCATATTGAAAACGCTGTCAGCTTGCAAAAATTCCATTCCCTCAGTGGAAATATTGTTTTTTTCGCAAACTTTTTTCATTTTTTCTATGTCACCAACTGCAAGAATTTCTATGCCATATTCTTTTATCGCATCTGCTGCACCTTGCAAAGGAGCCAATGGAGCATTATCTCCTCCAAATGCATCTATAATAATTTTCATAATTGTTATCCTCCTTTATTAAAGGATTATGTATATCTGTTTTAATGAGGCAATGTTCTGCCACATTTTCTACAAAATTGATAATCTTTTTCAGCTTTTGCACCACAGTATGGGCAAAATTCTGTTTTGTCGCTTGTTGTATATTCTGATTTACTGTTTTCTCTTACTTCATAATTGTTGCCAGATGTTATTTTTCTAAATCTTTCGTCCCATGGGTCAGGCTAATCTTCCATACTTACAACATCAAACTCTGAATATCTGTTATCTCCTGTTGCGTTTATATAATTTTTAATTATGTTTACAATCATCATAATTGAAAACATAACACCAACCACAGGAAATATAAAAGGTGCGCCAGAAGAAACTGCCATATAAGTCCAGAATATACTAAAAATTAAACCAAATATACCACCTAATACTGATTCTGCTGAACCTGCTCTACCAGGTTTTACACTATAACCTTTGCGTTTTTTCATAATCAACACCCTTTCTTTATTAAATTTCTATTTTTTCTATTGCAGCTTTGCCTCTTTGTGCAAAAGCCATATATCTTTCTCTTTTATCTCTTATATGAGTTTCCAAAGAAGGAAGTATGCCCATATTTGAACCCATTGGCTGAAAATCTTTATTTTCTGTTGTTATATATTGCAAAAGTGCACCCACCATTGTGTTATTATCTGGTATTTGTGGTTGTTTGTCTGTAAGACGGCAATATACAAAATATGCAGCAAGCAAGCCACACATAGCACTTTCTGTATAACCTTCCATACCTGTTATCTGCCCTGCAAAATAAACATTTGGGTATTCTTTAAGATTTAAAGTTTTGCTGAGAACCTTTGGAGAATTTATAAAGCTGTTACGATGCATAACGCCATATCTTACAAACTCTGCATTTTCAAGCCCAGGTATCATACTGAAAACTCTTTTCTGCTCTCCAAATTTAAGGTTTGTTTGAAAGCCTACAATGTTATACATTGTTTTTTCGGCATCTTCACATCTCAGCTGAACATTTGCCCATGGTCTTCTGTCTGTTCTTGGGTCTCTAAGCCCAACTGGTCTCATTGGACCAAAACGCATTGTGTCAGGTCCTCTCTGTGCCATAATTTCAATAGGCATACAGCCTTCATACACAGTAAGATTTTCTTCAAAACTTTTAAGTGGAGCTCTTTCAGCTGTTGAAAGTGCCTCATAAAAAGCCTCATATTCTTCTTTATTAAATGGACAGTTAAGATAATCGTCATCACCTTTATCGTATCTGCTCTGAGCAAAAACCTTATCCATATCAATTGTATCTGCTTTAACAATAGGAGCGGCTGCGTCATAGAATGACATACCATCGCCACACATTGTTTTTATATTCTCATAAAGCGAACCACTTGTCAGTGGACCTGTTGCAACGATTGTTAGTTCATCAGTATTTATTTTTTTTACTTCTCCGTAAATAATTTCTATATTTTCGTGAGATTTAATTTTTTCTGTTATATACTGGCTGAATAAATCTCTGTCAACAGCAAGAGCACCACCGGCAGGAACATTGCATTTGTATGCAGCCTCTAAAACAAGAGAACCAAAATGTTTCATTTCGTATTTAAGCATACCTTGACTGGAATCTTCTCTCATTGATTTTAATGAGTTTGAGCAAACAAGCTCTGCAAAGTTTTGAGATTTATGAGCATCAGAATATTTTTCTGGTTTTTGTTCAAAAAGTTTAACTTTAACCCCTTTATTTGCCAGAAAATATGCTGCCTCACAACCTGCAAGACCTGCACCTAAAATATTAACCTTCATTTTCTTCTTCTTTTACCTTTTTTGATTTTCTTGTAACTGTTGGTTTGTACTCTGCACATTCTTCGTTTATACAATGTGGTTTTGCAGCCTTTGACGCTTTCTTAAATAATGTTTTGCCACAGGTTGGACAAACCTTATCTGTTGGCTCTTCCCAAGTCATAAACTTGCAATTTTCGCTGTCTGAACAAGCATAGAAAGTTCTGCCCCTTTTACTTGTAAGAATAAGCATAGGTTTTGAACATTTTGGACAAGTTCCTTTTGCTGTTTTTACAATTCTCTTTGTGTTTTTACATTCTGGAAAACCGCTGCAAGCAAGAAATTTACCAAATTTACCTGTTTTTATAACCATAGGTTTACCACACAGTTCACAGATTTCATCTGTAACTTCATCTGGTACTTTAATTTTCTTGCCTTCCATATTTTCCTGAGCTTTTTCAAGGTCTTTGGAAAATCTTTCATAAAATTCAGACAAAACATCTGTCCACTCTTTTTTGCCTTCTTCTATTTCATCAAGGCTTTTTTCCATTTCAGCAGAGAACTTAACATTTACAATATCTTTAAACTGGTCTTCAAGCAAATCGTTTATTGTTGTGCCAAGTGCTGTTGGAACAAGTTTTTTTGCCTCTCTTTCAACATATCCTTTATCAGTAATTGTATATATAATAGGTGCATAAGTTGATGGACGGCCAATACCGTTTTCTTCCAAAGCTTTGATAAGAGTTGCCTCTGTGTATTCCCCTGGTGGCTGTGTAAACTTCTGTTCTGCGTCTATATCTTTAAGTTTAAGTTTTGTATCTTCTTCAAGTGGTGGAAGTGCTGTTTCTTTTTCTTTTTTCTCGTCAGTCTGTTCTTCATAAAGAGCAGTAAAGCCATCAAAAGTAACATTGTAGCCACTTGCCTTATACAAATGATTTCCACAAGTTATATCAACACTTACAGTTTGTTGCAAGCAATCTGCCATTTGGCTTGCTATAAAGCGTTCCCAAATAAGTTTATACAATTTTGCAACATCACCGGAGATAGAGCCATAAGCAATTTCCGGTGTAATATTTATATTTGTCGGTCTTATAGCCTCGTGAGCGTCCTGAGCATTATTTTTCTGTTTATATGTGCGTTTATAGTTTGGCACATATTCTTCTCCAAATTTAGATTTAATAAAATCTTTTGCAGCAAATATAGCTTCATCACTTACACGCAAAGAGTCTGTTCTCATATAAGTAATAAGACCCAACTGACCATAACCTGCAATTTCAACACCTTCATAAAGAGTTTGAGCTGCACGCATTGTACGCAAAGATGTAAATCCTAAACGACGGGAGGCCTCCTGTTGAAGTGATGATGTAATAAATGGTGGTGCAGGAAGTCTTTTTCTTTCGCCTCTTGTAATTTTTTTGATTTCAAAATTTTTATCAATACAGTCTGCTTTTATAGCCTCAGCCTGCTGTTGATTTTCAACTGTTTTTTTCTCTCCATTTGTAGAATGGTATCTTGCTTTAAATTTCTTTGTGCCAACGCCAATAGTTGCGTCAATATTCCAATATTCCTGAGGAATAAAGCTTTCAACCTCTTTGTGACGGTCAACAATAAGCTTTACTGCAACAGACTGAACTCTGCCTGCCGATAAACCGCCTTTAATTTTTTCCCAAAGGAATGGAGATAATTTATAACCCACAATTCTATCCAAAATTCTTCTTGCTTGCTGAGCATTGATAAGGTCTGTATCAATTGTGCGTTTATTGTTCATACCTTCGGTAATACCCTTTTTGGTAATTTCTCCGAAAGTAACACGATTTTTCTGTGTTGTATCCAGTTTTAAAATATGAGCCAAATGCCATGAAATTGCCTCGCCTTCACGGTCAGGGTCAGTTGCAAGATAAACTATATCACTTTCGCTTGCAAGGCTTTTAAGCTCTTTTATAAGTTTTGTTTTACCTGGAATATTTATATATCTTGGTTTAAAATTATGCTCTATATCAACACCCATTTGTCCTTTTGGCAGGTCTCTTATATGTCCCATAGAAGCTATAACATTATAATCTTCTCCAAGATATTTTTTTATTGTTTTTGCCTTTGCAGGTGATTCCACAATAACAAGTTTTGACATTTTATACTCCTTGATATAATGCTTTTATTTATTTTTTACAGTATACACCTGGTGATTGAGAAACAATCACACCATCAAGCTCCATTTTTGTAAGCAATGCTTTAATCTGAACCATTGGCAATCTTGTGCTTTCATATATCTGGTGTGTGCTTTTCGTTTCTCTTCCGATAGTATCGTATATTTTCTGTTCTGCTTTCGTAAGATTTAATTTTTTTGGTTTTGATTTATTTTTATCTTCTGATAAGTTTATTCCCAAAAAATCCAAAATATTTACTGCTTTGATAAGTGGAATTGCTCCAAGCTGAATAAGAGTATTTGTTCCGTCATAAAGGGGATTAGTTATATTCCCTGGAACTGCAAAAAGTTGTTTTGAATACTCATCAGCTCTTTTTGCTGTGGATAGCGACCCACTTTTCTCTTTTGCTTGTATAATGCACAAAGCCTTGCTTGCTGCTGCAATAAGTCTGTTTCTTTCAAGAAATACAGATTTATAACCATCAGTTCCCATTGGATATTCTGAAATTACACAGCCTTTACTGCATATTTCATTTTGAATACTTCTGTGCATTGCCGGATAACTTTTATCAAGACTTGTGCCGATAAACGCAACTGTTTTACCGTTTTCTTTCAAAGCTGCATTATGAGCCACGCCATCAAGTCCCTGAGCTAATCCACTTATTATTGTAACATTATTTTGTGCTAAAATTCTACAAATACTGTCACAAATTTTTATTCCGTCACGGTCAGGATGTCTTGTACCAATAACACTTACATTATATTCGCCACTTAACAGTGAAATATCTCCCTTATAAAACAAAATTACTGGTGAAGTCGGTATATCTCTAAAACATTGAGGATACATTTCATCTGTATAGTTTATGGACATTATATCATAAACGCTATGTACTCTTTGAACATCAAGTGCCATATCAAGAGTAATTGTCATGGCTCTTTCCATTTGTTTTACAGTGAAAAATCCATATTCAAACCACGACTTTCTATTTTCGTAAAGTTCTTTTGGTGTTATATTTCCAAGTACAATTTCTCTGCCGTTAATTGCATTTGCACCTATTACAAGTGCAAGCCATATATTGTATAAATCCAAGTTTATTCTCCTCTTAATTCCCACATCATAACGCCTGCACTTACTGCTGCGTTTAAACTTTCTATTTGTTCAGACATAGGAATTTTAACTTTATAGCGAGATGCATTTATTGTATCTTCTGAAAGTCCGTTGCCCTCGTTACCTATAAGCACAGCAACAGGCAGTGGGATTTTTTCTTTGCCAAGTTCTGTGCTGTTTTCAAGGCAAGTTGCAACGGTTGACACACCTTTTGCAGATAAATCTCTTACAAGTTGTGGAATATCTTTAACCTTGTATACATTCAGTTTGACGCTTGCAGTCATACTGCTGCGTAAAACTTTTGGAGAATATATATCGGCACATTTAAAGCTGGTAACAATATTTTCATATCCAAAAGCCAAAGCTGTACGCATAATTGCACCCATATTGCCAGGGTCTTGAATATCTTCAAGAACGATTAGTTTATCAGCTGAGAATATTTTATTTATATCAGTTTTTTTCATTTTAAATACACCAAAAACGCCTTGACTTGTTTTATCTTCACTGAGTTTTTGATTTACAGCATCAGTAATTATGTAAACCGGCTGACCTTCAAGTTCATTTTCATACATATCATATTCATCTTGCATAAAAAACAAACTTTCTGCAATAAAACCGGCATTAAGAATATCCATTACAACCTTAGGAGTTGATGCAAAAAACAAGCCTGTTTCTGTTCTAAATTTTGCATCTTTTGATAATTTTACTGCATTTTTTATTCTTGGATTATCCTTACTTTGGATAACATTCAACATAAAATATACTCCTTTTCTCATACAAATAAAGTATTTAAAAACACTTCTTTACGCTGATTTAATGAGCAAATGTGCATAAAATCAGCGTTTTTAACTATCTTTAAATACAAAGATACGCCCTAACGCAAAAGGCGCTAAGGCGTAATTATTTTTATTAGAGAGCTTTTTTAGCTGTTTCAACAAGGCTTGCAAATGCTGCAGCATCATTGATTGCCAATTCAGAAAGCATTTTTCTGTTAAGTGTGATACCTGCTTTTTTGAGGCCGTTCATAAATGTAGAGTAGTTCATATCGTACATTTTAACAGCAGCAGAAATTCTTGTAATCCAAAGACGACGGAAATCTCTCTTTTTCTGTTTTCTACCAACGAATGCGTAGTTACCGCTCTTCATAACCTGCTGTTTAGCCATTTTGAAGTGTTTGGATTTTGAACCCCAGTAACCTTTTGCCATTTTAAGTGTTTTATTTCTTCTTTTGCGAGTCATCATCGCGCCTTTAATACGAGCCATTTATATAATCTCCTTTAATATATCAATTAAGTTTAAGTGTTTTGCAAATATTACATGTATGGAAGCAATTTTTTGATAACTGCTGCATTTGTTTTATCTGCGTAGCCACCTTTTCTGAGGTTTCTTTTTCTTTTTGTTGACATTTTAGTTAAGATATGGCTTCTAAAAGCTTTACCTCTTTTGAGTTTGCCAGTTTTTGTCATTTTAAATCTTTTTTTAGCACCTGTGTGTGTTTTGATTTTGTACTTTTTCATGGAAAAAAATCCTCCTAGTATTATTTATTATTTACCGGTGCAAGAAACATCATCATGCTTCTGCCTTCAAGTTTGGCTGGTTTTTCAATTGTGCCACCAACAACTGCTTCGCCAAAACGCTGCATAACATCAAGGCCAAGTTTTGAGTGAGCCATTTCTCTACCACGGAAACGAATTGAAACTTTAACTTTATCACCATTTTTAAGGAACTTGTTTGCCTGGTTCACTTTTGTGTTGAAGTCGTTTGTATCAATATTGATAGAAAGACGAACTTCTTTAATATCAACAACTTTTTGGTTCTTTTTGTTTTCTTTTTCCCTTTTTTGTTGTTCAAAACGGTATTTACCGTAATCCATAATACGACAAACCGGTGGAACAGCTGTCGGTGCAATTTTAACAAGGTCAAGATTTGCATCTTCTGCCATTTTGAGAGCCTTGTCTGGGCTCATAACGCCAAGCTGGCTGCCGTCTGCGCCGATAACTCTTATTTCCTTATCACGAATTTCTTCATTGATTTCAAGTTCTTTTTTTGTACTAATGATAAAGCACCTCCAATTATAATTTGCAAAAATAAAAGCGCGTATATGGTATACGCGCTCTAAAATAAACCGAATTTTTTCCTTAGTAAAAAGGATATTCTCTTTATTAACCCGACCACTCAATTGCGATACAAGGTGAGCACGATACTACGTGTCTTCTTTATTGCTTCAAATATTATACATTAAAATGCCTGTATTGTCAATAGAAAGCATTGATTTATAGGCATTTTTCTAACTTTTTATATTTTGTCTAAAACCTAATATCTTTTCCCAAATAGAAACTGTATATTATGCACTCAATATCATCAATTTGATATAAATATCCGGTTGCAATTCTATATAATTCCAATTGTTTATGATATCTTTCGTACAAAGTATTCATATCGTCTACCCTGTCTGTTTTATAATCTATAACATAAGCTTTGTCTTTTGTCAATACTATACAGTCAACAACACCTTGAAGCATTATTGTTTCATCTTTGTAGGTATCGTCATTTAATGCCAAAGCTGCATTATATGGCACAAGAAAATCTTTTTCGTTGTACACTTTTTCACCATTTAATATAAGTGTCGCTAGGTCTGAGTTTATAAATGTTTCTATTTGCTTTTTGTTGATAAGTTTTTTATCAATTATATTTTTCTGGCTCAGTTTTTCTATTTCATTATCAAGATTAGTTCTTGCAAGAAGAATATCGCTATGCTGTGCAAACAAGTGCATCTGTGTACCTTTTTCGGTTGCTGTTGCACCTTCTTTTTTAACAAAATCAGGTTTTTTAAGTGTTACTTTCGGAGCAGATTTTGCTATCTCACCAACAGAAACTTTTATCGGCAAGGTTGTTTTTTCTATATCGTGATAGATATAAGTAAAATTGTCTTTTGCTTTTTCCTTGTCAAAATCAATGCTTTGCTCAGCCTGTAATTCTTCCTCTGTCTGCTCTGTTTCAGTATCTAAAACATCCTTAATTTCAAAAGACACAAACTCATCTGTTTCAATATTTTCTTTAATCAGCATATACTCAGATAAAATTTTATGTTGCAAATACCCCATAATAATCCATTCCATTGGAGTATTAGCTTTTCTGACAGCATAATAATGCACTTTTTCCGATGTCTTTTCAGCAATTTTCAATATTGAATTATTTGTAAATAAATTTGTGTATTGTGCAGTGAGAAACATATAATTCTTTGCTCTTGTCAAAGCAACATAAAGCAATCGCATTTCATCATTTGCATTTTCGGCAAGAATTTTCTTCTTTATTGCCTGTATCCCCGCTGTTGACTTATTATATCCAAAACTTTCATTTGCATAAGTTGCCATACCGAGAACTGGGTCTATCATAAGGCGTTTTGAACGGTCTTGCTTATTAAATGCAGTTCCAAGCCCACTAACAAAACAAATTGGAAATTCCAGCCCTTTTGATGTATGCATTGTCATAATAGCAACAGTGTTAGCAGGTCTTTGCATATTTTCGTCAGAGCCTTTTCCTGTTTCGATGCACAAGTCTAAATATCTCAGAAAATCTCCAAGATAATTTTGATAACTTTGTGCATATTTTTTTGCCATTACTATAAAACGGCGAACATTTTCTCTTTTTATGTTTCCGTCTTCGGCAAAAGCAAGATTTGTGTAATATCCGGTTTTGTTTATTATATAATCTATCAGTTTATCCGGAGAATATATTTTTGCAACAAAAGAAAAGTCTTTAAGTTGATTTAAAAACTCAACAGCTTTTGGATTATCAGATAAAGAAAGCAGTTTATATAAATTCTCTTTTTTATCTTTAATGCGTATTTCAAGTATTTCGTCCAAAGTGAAAGTAAAAATATCTCCAAACATACCGGCAGTTAAATATACTTCCTGCAAAGGATTGTTTATAACTTTAAGCAATGATATTATACTTTGAACTTCCGGTTTTTCCAAAAGAGGCTTATCGTCTTTTACAAAGGTTTTTATGCCTCTTTCTTTCAAAGCATTTTCAAATTTATCAAAATTCTTTTTATTTCTCAGTAATATGCAGAAATCTCCATAATTTACAACACGCTCTTCGCCGTTTTCTGTTATGGTAAATTTGTTTTCAACAAGAGATTGAATTTTTTCTGCAACCATAACAGCTTCATTTTCTTTATCGTTGGCAATCATAATGCTTGTGCCCGGCACTTTGCTGTCTGTCTTTTTTGGTGATGGTAAAAGTTGTTCACCGTCAGAATAATCAACGCCTCCAACTTCTTTTGTCATTATTTTTTCAAAAATAAAGTTTACACCTTTTATAACATTCACTTCACTACGGAAATTGTTTGGCAAAACAATAGTTTTACCCAAAGTGTTGTCAACTTTTTCCCTTGCTCTTTTTTCAAGCAAAATCTGAGGACTTGCTTTTCTAAAACCATAAATACTTTGCTTAACATCACCAACAACAAAAAGGTTTTCTTCCTTTTCTCTGGCAATTGTTTTAAATATCATATCTTGAACAAAGCTTGTATCCTGAAATTCGTCTTCCATTATCTTTACATATTTTTCTTGCAAAGCATTGGCAAGAGTTGTTCTGTTTCCGCTTTCATCTATTAACAACTGAACTGCAAAATGTTCAAAATCTGAAAATTCAAAGGACTTCTGTTGTTTTTTTATTTCCATAAGTTTTTCAGAGTAGAATACAAAAACATCAGTTATAGCTTTTATATATTTTTTAGTTTGTACAATTTGATAAGAAAAAACATCGCTATCAAGATATTTAATATCTGACGCAATATCTTTAAGCAAAGATTTTAATGCATCATTTGCTGTTTTTGCAGCTTCTGAAAATTCTGACTTTGTCCCTTTTTTAAGTCTGCCGATAGTTACAAGACCTTCATTTGCTATACTTTTAATTCCAAATATATCGTGTTTTTCATAGCACTCTTTCATTAAAAGTATTGATTTTTCATTTATCAAAGTACCTTCTCTGTATCCGTCTATCTCTCCATATTCAACCAGTTGTTTTACCCTGTTAATAAGGTAAACTGCATAATCTATCTGCTGACCTATATCGTTCCAAAGATACTTGTATACTTCACTTTCTTCAAATTCTTCATTACCTGCTTTTTCTGCAAGCTCAATAGCTTTTTGTTTTGGAAAAGGAAGTGCAGAAAAATAGTAATACATATATTTCAAAAATTCTCTTACTTGTGTATCTTGGCTTGATTTGCCAAACAGAGTAACAAAACTTTGAAAATCTTCATTTTCGTATCCATATTCCATAGCCATATCAATTGCTTTTTCGTGTATAAGCATACTTTGTGCATCGTCACAGATAGTAAAATCAGGTGCTATATCCAAAGTCTCAAAATTTTCTTTTGCAAGCTTTATACAAAAAGAGTGGATAGTTGAAATATCTGCTTTCTGCAAAGCTACTTTTTGACTTTTTATATATGAATTTTCTGGATTTTCTTTGATAGCAAGATTTATGCCTTTTTCAATTCTGTTTTTAAATTCTTTTGCTGACGCATTGGAAAAGGTAACTATAAGTAATCTGTCAGCCGGAGTTTTATTTTCTTCATCAAGCAAAATACGCAAAGCTTTTTCAACCAAAACTGTTGTTTTGCCACTGCCGGCAGCAGCAGAAAGAACAGTCAAAGTTCCGTCATATTCCAAAGCCTCTTTCTGTTGAGCTGTCCACTCTCTCTTACTCATCTTCCTTTTCCTCCTTTACAGTAAATTGTGCCTTTTGTTTTGGCTTCATACGATTAAATTCTTGGCATATACAACGATAACCACACCAATCACAACTTGTATTGCCACTTCCCAAATCCAATGGTAAATTATCAAAATCTCCACTGTAAACGCTCTCTGCCATTTCTTTTATCTTGTTTTGAGAATATTCAAGTATGGCGTGGAACATTTTATCGCTTACAACTTCACTGCCAGACATACTTTTTATTTTGTCATCGCCTTTGATAACCCCGTATCTGCCATCACATTCATTATCAAAAGCCTTTGATATTTCAGCATTATCAAGAGCCATACCGGTTGGAGTATACAAACTACCTTCACCATCAAAAATAAATGCAGTATCACTTGGCTGATACATAACTGCTGCCGGAACACTGTTTTCTGCAAAATCACGACTTTTAAGAACACTGCTCATATACAATAACAGCTGGTTTGATATACCGTTATATATATCATCAAGGCTAAAAGTTTTTGTGCCTGTTTTATAGTCCACAATTCTTATATAGCTTTTGCCGTTATCTTTCATTACATCAATTCTGTCGCATATACCAATAATGCTAACTTTTTTATTATTGCTGAGTTGTATTGTAATTGGTTTAATATCGCTATCAAAAGCAATAGGTTTTTCAAAAGCAACTGGACGGAATAAAGACGCATTTTGTTCTGAATGTATATAAGCCAAAAGTTGAAGTGCGTTTTCTTTCATATCTCTGCTTAATGACTTAAACCTTGCAGTATTCTGTACCTGCTCTGGATAATTTTCTGCAAGATATTCACCAACAACTTTTTCTGCTTGATTTTTAATTGTCTGCCAAGGTGTTTTGTAGTAATCTTCTTTGTACTCTTCCATTACTTTTTGAGCTATGGTATGCAGATAGTCACCGGCTTCTCTTTGGCTTATCTTTGCTTTTTCAATAGGATAAACTTTAAGAATGTTTTTTACAAAGTAACCAAAAGCACATTTGTAGTAATTTTCTGATGCTGTTGGAGAAATTATCAAATGGTCACCTAAAAACTGATTTATAAAATCAAGATTTTCCACATTAAAATTTCTCTGATTTATACTTGGAACTGTAATATTTAACTCATCTAATATTTTATTGCTTTCAGTTCCTTTTGTTTCTCCAAGATATTGAACAAAAAAGTCTTTTGTAACACAATAATCTTCTATGGACAGTATATCTTCTTTGAGTTTTAAATTATCTTTTACACCTTCAATTTCGGCTGATAAAATTTCTTGACTATCCACATTTCTTGTTGCACAGGAAATAAACAGTTTTTCTCTTGCAGTAGTCAGTGTTTTGTAAAAATATAAATTTTCAAAAGCAAATCTCTGAGTAAAATCACTGCTTATTTCAAACTGATTTTCTTTTAGGTATTGTATATCTGCACTGGAAAGTATGCCACCTTCCGATACAATAGCAGGAAAAATATCTTGACTTGCACCAAGTACAAATACAATTTTTACTGCATCAATTTTCATTCTTTGAGGGGTGGAAATCATAACGCAGTCCTGTGTCTGAGGTGCAAAACCTATTTCTGTACCTGAAACCATAAGCATAAATAATTCTTGCATTTGGCTTGCAGTCATAACCATTTCACCGCATATACGATATAATTGCTCTATACAAGAAATAGCAGCTTCCCACTGACGCACAAATAAATCGGCTTTTTCTTTATCTTCTGTGTTGTTTATAACATCTGCTAAAATTTCTTCACTGTTAAGACTTGCCACAATATCATACATTTCTGTAAGAATATTTTTTCCGCTGTCTTCTTTTCCTTTTTGATGCTGTGAAAATATTTGGTTTATTTTTTCAACCAAAATATTTATCTGTGCCAAAATCTCAATATCTTTATCTTTTTCGCCATTTATAAGACCCTGATAAGGAAGTTTAAATTTTTCACTCCAATCAAGCTGGTGGTCCTGCCATATATATAAGTAATTTTCAAGATAATCTATTGTTTCTTTATCAAAATCGGTAAGTCCGGTTTTCAATAATGGTAAAATAGTTTCTCCGTTTACTCCTTTTGCCATAACTTCCAAAATATTTTTAAAAACCACTACCGGTGCACTCATTGTTATAATTCTGGATTGGTCAATAAAATATGGCATTTTTGCAAGTGTAAAACTCTCTTGCAACTGATGTTCATACTTATCAATTTGAGGACATACAATTGCTATATCATCATAATTATAGCCTTGTTTAACAAGACTGTTTATTTTTGCAATAACATAACTCACTTCTTCAAACTGGTTGGCAAAAACATTTACATAAGCATTTTCTGCCTGCTGATTGCTTATTTTTTTACCAAGCAAAAAGTTATCTATATCTGCAAGAGTTTTATTTAAAAATCTGTGCTGTGTTTCAAGTTTTGTAATCGGAGCAATACGTACATCTGCTTTTTTTGCCAAATTCATAAGTTTTTGGGCAGTTGTTGCAGTATAACTTAATGGGTGTGTACCATTTGAATTATCAAAGTAATTTTCTGCTGTAAGAGAAATATAAACATTGTCTGCTTTTTCCATCATTCTGGATAATATTTGATATTGTCCGTGAGTAAAGCTTTCAAAACCATCTATAAAAATATGGGTGCTGTCAGTATATCTTTCTGGCAAAGTCTGACTAAGATTTATATACATATCTTCCATATCGCCTTCAGAATTTTTTACATCTGCTGAATACTGACTGTAAATAAGTGATATATCCTTTAATTTACCATTTATAGCAGGTGCGTTTTGTGCAACCGAAAACAAACGTTCACTGTCTATACCGTTTCGTTTAAAATCTTCAAACACCTTAGCAAGTTCAAAAGAAAACTTTACATTTTGCAGCTGTCTGTCGTAAGCAGATAAATGTTTTTGAACACTCTGCATACTTTTTCTTGCAATTACAGCTTTGCCTGCATCATCAAGCAGTAATGGCATAATCTGCCCATCTTCACTTATAACATCACGCAAAAGAGAAGTAAAACTGAAAACTTCAACCAATCCAAGCTGACTTTTTTCCAGCATAGAATAAACTTCTCCTTCTGCTGTTTTACTAAATTGTTCTGGTATTATAAGCATACTTTTAATGCCGTTTTCAGCATTTTCAAGCAGTTTTTTCATTATATATGAGCTTTTGCCTGTACCGGCTGTTCCTAAAATAAGGTTTAACATAATGACCTCCAGAATAATATTTTATACTTTTATTATTGTACCATAGGGCAGATGTAAAATAAAATATATAACTTATTCAAAAACAAAAAGACCATCTGTGTTGTCATTTTTTGGCACAGATAGTCTTTATAATTATTTATTTTTTATCGCCATAGTACATATATAACTGACATGGAATCATACCGTTATAAAGTTTACGACGCTTTGTTGCTTTTTTGCCAAAATTGTTTTCAAATTCAGCATCAGCAGTAATTATATAACTTGATTTAACTTTATTTTGGTCAAGTCTTTTGGAAAGTGTTTTTTCCAATTGTGTTGCAATATCTATATCACCAAGACGCTCACCGTATGGTGGGTTTGTGATAACAACAGAATCACTTTGTGGTGAAAAGCTTTTTACATCAGCCTCAAAAAAGCTTATAACACTGCCAACACCGGCTTTTTGTGCATTCTGTTTTGCAATTTCAAGCACCAATGGGTCAATGTCAAAACCATAAGCTTTAAAAGGAACATCACGGTTAATTGCCATTCTTGCTTTTGTTCTTTCTTCTTCCCATATTTCTTTTGGAATAAATGAATATTCTTCTGCTGCAAATTTTCTTTTTAAACCGGGTGCAATATTCAATGCTTTCTGAGCTGCCTCAATAAGCAATGTGCCACTGCCGGTAAATGGGTCTTGAATAATACTGTCACTTCTTACTCTTGCAAGGTCAACAATTGCAGCTGCCAAAGTTTCTTTTATTGGTGCGTCACCACTGTTTCTGCGATAACCTCTTTTGTGCAATCCGTCACCAGAAGTATCAAGCATAACAGAAACAATATCTTTTCTTATAGCAACTCTTATTTTATAAAGGTTGCCTGTTTCTGAAAGAATTTTTGTGTTATGTCCTTTTTTAAGGCTCTCTACAATAGCTTTTTTAACTATTTTTTGACAAGCAGGAACACTGGAAAGAGTTGAAGATAAAGATGAGCCCTTTACTGGAAACTGTGCGTCTTTTGGCATAATTTTTGCCCAGTCTATGCTAAAAACACCGTCAAATAATTCATCAAAAGTTCTTGCTTTAAATTCTTTTAAAAGAATAACAACTCTCTCAGCTGTTCTGAGATTTATATTTGCAGCAGCGATAATTCTTTCGTCACCTTTAAAAGTAACTTTTCCGTCTGTAACCTGTATATCTGTTGCTCCAAGCTTTTTAACCTCATAATTAAGCACAGATTCTGTGCCAAAATAACAAGGTGCTATCAATGTATATTGCATCAAGTAACCTCTCTTTGTAAAAACAAAACAATCTAAATAGAGCTCCATATAAAATGGAGCTCTTTATATTATATGTGTTTATTGTGGTAAAAGCAAGCCATATTTGCCGTCTTTTCTCTTATACACCACATTGATTTCTTCTGTTACAACATCTTTAAACATAAAGAATGTATGGTCTAGCATATTCATTTCAAATATTGCGTCTTCAACTGACTGAGGTTCAAGGTCAAATATTTTCTTACGAACAATTTCGTATTCTTCTTCCTCTTCAACAGCACCAGAAAGCAAATCATATTTGTAACTTGCTCTTGGAGTATTACCTGCTGGCAATTCAGTTTCCAGTTTACCCAAAGCATCTTTTTCTTTCAGCTTTTTAGTAAGTTTTTTTCTGTTTTTGATAATTTGAGATTCAATTTTATCAATAGCTGCCTCCAATGCAAGTTCCATTTTTGGAGCACTCTTTTCACTTCTAAAAGAGATACCGTGGTCTTTAATGGTAACTTCAACTGTCTGCCAGTCTTTTTCAACTGTAACTGTTACATAAGCCTGTACTTCTTCTGGGAAAAATTTATCAAGTTTTTCAAGCTTTTCCTCCACTAAATTCAAAAAATTAGGTTTTAAATTAACTTTTCTGCCTGTTGTGTTTACTTTCATAATTATACCTCCTGAGGTGAAGCTTGATACTAATGTATCTTGTAATTATATTAGCATATTGCATATAATTTTTCAACAGTTTTTAAAAAATTTTAACATAATTTTCAATTTATATAAAAAATCATACAATATCAGCTTTCGACAAACTTTTCTTACAGGTAATGATATTATATATACATAAGACAGACCTGCTTGTAGGCTGAGTAGGATGTCTTGCATTTCCTCATATACTTTTTCTCTTGCAAAAAAACCGTTTGGAATTCAAACGGTTTTTTTGTTTATTCATATTTTATTGTTTTACTTTACCATAAGGACAATATTTAATGCAAATGCCACACACAGCACCACGCCCAATATGTTTAAATTCTCTTTTCATATATTCACTGCATTTTGCAGAGTTAAAAAATTCTTCTCTGTTTGTAGACCAGTTTTTGCCACTTATTGCACCAGAAGGGCACATATCTCTGCATATATTGCAATGATTACAAGGATTTTCTGGATATTCTGTTGGGTTATCAAATTCGCAATCAGTAAATATTGTTCCAAGTCTTACAGATGCACCATAATCTTTGTGTAAAAATAAGCAGTTATTGCCCATATTTCCAAGTCCTGAAAGACACGCAGCCTTTTTATGAGAATATCTGCCACGATAGTTCCAGCCTTCATCATTTATGCTTTGGCTTGATGCTACTGTTATATATTTATACCCCTTTTGTTGTAAAAACATACCTGTTTGAAGCAGGCAGGAATCTATAAAAGTATTTACACTTCTATAATGATTAAAATATGTGTGAGTTGGTTTGTCTGTAATTTCATCAATAATTGCGTCAGAAAGTCTTATAACAATTGAAATTGCATTTTTCAAGCCACCAATTCCGTCTTCTGTCTTGCAAAAGCCAACATCTGTAACTCCAAGTGATAATATTTTTTCTTTTATTTCGTTTTGTATTTCAGTCATTTATTTATATTCCATATCCTAATTTTTTAGCATATTTATACTATCAGTTTTCAAAATAAAAATCAACCAAACAAATTTTTTACAAAAACAAAAAGCACATCAACTATGATGTGCTTTTATTCGCCTTGAATATCTTTAAAAACTTTTTCATTCGGATTAGAATATCCTAATCTGTTTCTTGCAATACGCTCAACATATTCTTCTTTGTCTTCAATTTCTAAAAGGCGTTGAATATCATTTGTTTCCAACTGCACCCTTTGTTCCTGTTTTTCAAGGTTTGCAAGCTGTTGGCGTTTTGTCATAAGATTAAACTGTGCGTTAACCAAACTAACGGAAAGATATGCAACAACAAGAACAATTGCTATGTATTTTAACTTTACAAATCGTTTCACTATCTTTTCCCCAATCACATATACATATTACTATATATTATATACATATACATCATCGGTTTTCAAGTGGTCTTTTTTGTCTGTTTTTGTCTGTTTTTGATGTTCTTCTTTCTTTTTACTTCTTAATATGCAAATTGTAGTGTATTTCTTTTTAACAAAACACAATATCTTGTTTTTTATTCTTACAATTATTTTATCAAAAAAATTGTGAAATATTTCCGAGAACTTAACATTAAAGCAAAATAGTCCAATAATACCAGCAAAAATGTGATAAATGCGAAAAATTTTATAGTTTGCAAATGAAATTATAAAGCTGTAAAGAATAATTGAAAAGAAAATACAAGTTAATATATCTCTTATAAATAACCTTACTTTACCTTTATATAAGAAAATACCTATAATCTGATTAAAAATAGCTGTTATAAAACCTGCAACAATGCTAAACAAAAAATCTTGTAACAACCAAGAATAGTTTATACTTTCAAAAATCATCTAAACAGTTTGGCAAGGCCACCTTCGCTTTTTCCTTTGGTTGCCTGATATTGTATTAAATCTATATCTCCGGTTATCTGCATTGTTTTGCTGTTTGTACTTATTTCTCCGGCAACAATATTTTTTCCGGAAATAACCACTCGCCCATAATCTGTTTTTAAAACAACTTTGCGTTCATCATAAGCCACAACTTGTGTAACGCCGGTTATCTTCATATTTTTTCTGTTTTCAAGATACAAAGTATGTTCTGATAAAATTTTATCGGCCATATAAAACACCCCTTTATGCAATATATGTCCGATAATCTTTTTTTATTCTATAACTGTGTACATTTCTCTGGCACCATCTTTTGTGTTTACATTATCAACACTAAGCACTTTTACTTTTACTGGATTTGTGCCAAACATAATTTCAATTTCGTCACCTATTTTAACTTGATATGAAGCTTTAACTTCTTTGCCATTAACACTTATTCTGCCAGCATCTGCAACTTCGTTTGCAACTGTGCGACGCTTGATAAGGCGAGAAACTTTTAAAAATTTATCTATACGCATTTATATGGCCTCCTTTTTTTACTTAAAAAGCCGATACTTATGTATCGGCCTTTGATTTGTTTATTATTTAGAAACAGCGTCTTTAAGAGCTTTGCCTGCTTTAAATACAGGAGCTTTACTTGCTGGAATATCAATTGGCTGTTTTGTTTTTGGGTTATGACCTTTTCTTGCTGCTCTTTCTTTAACTTCAAAAGTACCAAAACCTACCAAAGAAACTTTATCGCCTTCGCTGAGTGCTTCTGAAATTGAATCAAGAACAGCTGCAACTGCAATATCAGCATCTTTTTTTGTAAATTCTGTTTTTTCTGCAACTTTTGCAATTAAATCCATTTTAGTCATTTGTTATATCCTCCTGTTTTAACTGATAAAATCAGTATACTTTTATCATATCTTCCATAAACGGAAGTGTTCTAATTTTACCAAATTAACAAAATATTTGCAATATCATTTTTTACAATTTATGGTCTAAACCCTTAAAAAATTCAAGTTTTTTGCTATTTTCAAGGCCTAGAGCCTCTTCTGCGTCAGTTTTTGTGCTAGATGACAACATTACTGTGTCAAACAATAGTTTGCCCATAACATCAGTACAATCGTCATTTTTAGCAATTTTTTCTTTTACTTCAAAAAGGGATTTTTCAATTTCACTTATAATATTTTCTGGATTTTGTTCTATAAGCCCACCTGCAACTGCTCTTTTTTGAAGCTTTTGTGCATACATAAGTGCCGGAAAACTTTTTGGCACAGCGTCAAGAGTTTCGCTCACTGTTTTCTGCCCTTTTTCCTCTTTTTTAATTTCTTCCCACTTTGTCAAAACGCCTTCAACAGTTTTGTTTTCATATCCTGCAAATATATGAGGGTGACGCAACACAAGTTTTTGGGCTATCCCGTCAACAACATCTTCAAAATCAAAAGTGTTTTCTTCTTTCTCAAATTGAGAATGTAACAAAATCTGCAATAAAACATCTCCAAGTTCTTCTTGCATAAGTGTTTTATCGTCAAGGTCAATAGCTTCAATTGCTTCGTATGTTTCTTCTATAAAGTTTTTACGGATACTTTTATGTGTCTGCACTTTATCCCACGGACAGCCATTGTCTTTATCCCTAAGCATTTCAACTATCTTTAAAAGGTCATTTATATTGTATCTGTCTTTTATTTCAAAATTCATATCGTTTCTCCTATCATATTCATAATAATATGATACTATTTTCGATACTATATATCAACAAAAAAACCTGTTAATATGGTTATTAAAAAGTACCCTAGACAAAATAATATGCCAGAAAAAGCAACAGTTAAAAAATCAGGAAGTGCGTATAATAAATTCTGCATAATATACATAACTGCTGTTACAGCAACAACTGACGCTGACAACGGCACAAAAAATATTTTTATAAAATTAAAATTTATACCTGCTTTTTTTATTTTAACTAAACTTAATATAAATATTATTGTATAAAAAATACAATTTGATACAGCAAATGCTCTTATATTTATTTCTGGTATACCACTTAGAAAAAGGCTTATTGCACATTTAATCACTGAGGCTATCAGAAGTATTCTAAATACCTCTTTGCTTTTATCCCAAGCGTATAAAATATTATTAAATGCAAAAATAAATGATGCCAGAATCCCAAAGGGTATTATTATTCCAAGAAGTGCAGAAGATATATTGGTTTGACTTTCCGTTGTAGAAAACAAAAAAGACAATATTTCCTTTCTATAAAAAAATGCATATGTGCACATAGGAACACTTATTCCACTTGTAACAATAAATAATTTATTTGCTGATTTTTGCAGCTGACTTTTATTTTCTGTAACTGTCGCCTTTGTAATAAGTGGCAGACAAGCCACACCAACAGAAGATAAAGCTGCCGGTACAAGATTAAATATTGTAAGCACCATACCTTGATATATTCCAAAAAGGTATATAGATATTTCTCCGGCTCCTTTAAAAGAACCTCCTTTATAGCTTTGCATTACAACATCATATGGAAGTTTTTTAATTATCGGCAAACATACAGCAGTGTCAAAGAAATTTACAAGAGAAACCAATAATGCTGATACTGATATAGGCACTGACATTTTAAGCAATTTACGCCCTGATATGCATTTTGTTTTTGAAAATCTGTTATTTTTTATATATTTATCTCTTACGGATAAAAACAGGTATAAAGCACATATAAATCCAGATACCGATACAGCCATAAGACAAATTACAATAGGTAAATCTTGCTGAGTAGTTCTCATAATATATTTAACAAAAAATACACCAGATAAACCCAAAACCGTTTTGCTTACACTTTCCAGTATATTGGATTTTGCAGTTGGCAACATATTCATTTTTCCTTGTGTATATCCTTTATAAACAGACTCGGCAGTTGCAAAAAGTATGTTTGGCGAAAGTATCATTGACCCCGTTAGTATAACTTTATCATTGAGTATTTTTGAATATACAGAAGAAAAAAGCAAAAAAACTATGGTAAAAAAAATAGAAACCGTCATATAAACAAATAATGCTTTTCTTTTAAGTATAGGCAGTTTTTCTGTTTCTTTTCTGGCATAATATTGTGCAGTATATTTTGATATACACGGCGTTATACCTGCTGTTGCAAAAGAATAAAACGGCATAAAAATATTAAAAATTGTACTGTATCTTCCCATAGAATATGGGCCAAGCATACGAGTGAGTGGTATACGATAAGCTGCACTGAGAACTTTAACCACTACACCGCTTATAACAAGTATAGCCCCTGCTTTTAAAAAACGGTTGTCTTTTTTCATATAAAACTCTTTCTTATTTTTGTTTTATATTATTTATATAAGAATTTCATATTTTTATGATATAAAATATATTTAATTTTATATTTGTTAGACATAAAAAGATACACATCAAAAAGCTAGCTATATATTTATACTCCCTGCAAGTTAAATGGTGGTATAAAACTTTCGCTTGCAGATTCTCCCTCTTGGATAAATCCGTTTTCAACCCCTATATCTACTGCATAATCAACCACTTCGTCATATTCTTTGCTGGTTATTTTTCTGTTTATTTCAGGATATTTATCAAGGTTTGTACATGGTGTGTACTGGCTCATAATACTTATATAAATATCATCTTTGTATGTCTTGTATAGATATTCGATTATCTTTTTTGTCTGCTCAGTCTGATTTGGTAGCACAAGCACACGCACAATAACACCTTTTTGTATTATTCCGTTATCGTCAAATACACATTTACCAACTTGTCTAACCATTGCATCAATTGCTTTTTTTGCAACCTCAGGATAATCATAACAAAAAGAATATTTTTTAGCTGTTTCTCTGTCTATATATTTAAAATCCGGAAGATAAACATCAACCAAACCATCAAGATTTTCAATTGCTTCAACCTTTTCATAACTGCTTGTATTGTACACAATTGGTATATTTAACCCTTTTTCTCTTGCCATAATAATACTTTTGGCAATCTGTACAGAATAATGTGTAGGTGTAACTAAATTTATATTATTGGCTTTTTTATTTTGCAGTTCTAAATATATATCACTTAACCTATCAAGTGTTATAGTTTTGCCAAAGCCTATATGTGATATATCTTGATTTTGACAGAACACGCACCCCATATTGCAACCGGAAAAAAACACTGTGCCACTTCCCTCTTCTCCGGAAATACAAGGTTCTTCCCAAAAATGTAAAGCTGCTCTTGATATTTTTACCTGTTCTGACATTTTGCAGTATCCAACAGAAACATTTCTGTCTATATTGCAATTTCTTGGACATAAATTACATAACATTTTGCTAACTTCACTTTATAATAAATTTCTGATTTATTATTTTATCATAGTTAATATATGTTTACAACCAAACTATAAATACACAAATTAGATGTTATTATATTTTTTATATTTTTTATCTGAGAATTTCATTTTTATATTTTCATATATTTCAATAATTTTAAATCTTGCTGTTATTTCATCTGTTTTTATAAAATCGTCTTGATTTTCAAGTGTAATTTCTCCAACACTTTGACTGCATAACGCCGGATACATTACACACCACCAGTTTTTTCCTTCTGCTTGTCCAAGTCTTACTGTTATAGCCTTGTATTCTCCCTGAGGAAGTGCAAAGCCATCATATTTTGTTGTATCAAAATAGAAATCTTCAATAGAGCATTTTGCGTCATAATCTGTGTTTATATCATCAAGATATTTGTTTATTCTTTCTTCAAGCAGCGGAATATTCTTTTGCGTAAACTCCATTGCCTGAGCAAAATCTTTTACATTTACAGGCAAAATATCTTCCATTTCAAGTATTTTATCTCTTACCATAAGTTTTTGCTGTTGGTCATATTCTGAATTACTGTTTGCAATTATATGCAATCTAAGTGTATTTTCTTTTATATTATTTGCTTGAACAATATATTGAGAGCATACTGAAAAAACTATTGTAAATAAAAGTGCTGTAAGTACGGATATTTCTTTTTTGTTCATAATGTTGTTCCTCTTTTAAATTTTATATCCTAATTATTGGTAAAAATTTTTTCTATATGCAAAAAAAATTTACGCAATTTTTACTTTATTTAGCCACTTTATTGCAAATAAATTTATAAAAAAACACTATAAACTATTTACAAAAAATATTATCGTGAAAGTGTATAAAACATTTACCGTTTTTTATACTAGTTTTTATTCTTTGGCTATTTACACACAAGATATTGGATAGTATAATTATATTCGCAACTAGATATTGTAGAAATAATAAGAGAAAGCGGTGCAATAATGCTTACAAGTATTGTAAAAAGAGATGGCCGTGTAGTAATTTACGACCGTAATAAAATTAAAATGGCTGTTCTTAAAGCTATGGAAGCCTGCAATAACACAGACTTTGAAAAAGCAGACGAAATAGCTGTTGCTGTTGAAGATTACTTTAATAGCAAAAAAACAGATAACACTCCAAGTGTTGAAGAAATACAGGACAGAGTTGAAATTGAACTAATGTCACACGGTCTTGAAGCTGTTGCAAAACACTATATTCTGTATCGTGCATCAAGAAGTAATATTCGTGAAAGAAATACAAAACTTATGCAAGTTTTTGATGAAATTACATTTAGTGATGCTGTTGACAGTGATGTTAAAAGAGAAAACGCAAATATTGATGGTGACACACCTATGGGCACAATGCTCAAATATGGCAGTGAAGGTGCAAAAGACTATTATTTAAAATTTCTCTTGTCCCCAGACCAAGCACAAGCACATAAAGACGGATATATTCATATCCATGACTTTGACTTTTATGCTCTCACAACAACCTGTTGTCAGATTGACCTTATAAAATTGTTTAAAGGTGGTTTTTCCACTGGTCACGGTTTTTTAAGAGAGCCAAACGATATTCAAAGTTATTCTGCTCTTGCTTGCATTGCAATTCAGTCAAACCAAAATGACCAGCACGGTGGTCAAAGTATCGTTAACTTTGATTACGGACTTGCTGATGGTGTTAAAAAGACATATAGAAAACTTTATTTAAAAAACATTGCAAAAGTTGGAGAAGTTCTTGGCGAAGATATTTCTTACGACCAAATCAAAGAAATTTCTATGGATGTAACAGAAAAATGTGGTGCAATTCCAACAATTACACCTAATGCAGAATATATAAAACTTGAGCTTGAAGCTTTGAAAAAGGTATTTAAAGACCCTGAAAATGCTGTAAAAGCTCAGAATTTTGCATTAAAGAAAACAGAAGAAGAAACAGATAAAGCAACATATCAAGCTATGGAAGCTCTTATCCACAACTTAAACACTATGCACTCTCGTGCAGGAGCTCAAACTCCCTTCTCCTCTATCAACTATGGTATGGATACATCTGATGAAGGCAGAATGATTATGAAAAATGTTCTTCTTGCAACAGAGGCTGGTTTGGGTCACGGAGAAACTCCTATATTCCCAATTCAGATTTTCCGTGTTAAAGAAGGTGTAAACTACAACCCTGGGGATAAAAACTATGATTTGTTCCAACTTGCTATAAAAGTAAGCGCAAAACGATTGTTCCCTAACTTTTCTTTCCAAGATGCTCCATTTAACCTTAAATATTACAATCCAAAAGATGTAAGAACAGAAGTTGGTTATATGGGTTGCAGAACAAGAGTTGTTGGCAACACTTATGACCCTGAAAATGAAATAACTTATGGCAGAGGCAACTTGTCATTTACATCTATAAATCTTCCACGACTTGCTATTGAAGCAAAAGGCAATGAAGATGTATTCTATAATAGCCTTAAAAAATATATTGATTTGTGTGTAAAACAATTGCTTGACCGTTTTGCTATACAGAAAAAGAAAAAAGTTAAAAACTTTCCTTTCCTTATGGGTCAAGGCGTATGGCTTGGAAGTGATAACCTTGGATATGATGACGAAGTTGGCGAAGTATTAAAACACGGCACATTGTCAGTTGGCTTTATCGGGCTTGCAGAGGCACTTACAGCACTTTACGGCAAACATCACGGTGAAAGCGAAGAAAGCCAGAAAAAAGGTCTTGAAATCATCGGGTATATGAGAAAAGTTCTTGATGATTATTCTGAAAAATATAAGTTGAACTTCTCACTTCTTGCAACTCCGGCAGAAGGTTTATCTGGTCGTTTTGTTCGTATGGATAAAAAACGCTTTGGTGAAATTAAGGGTATTACAGACAAGGAATACTATACAAACAGTTTCCATGTTCCTGTTGCTTATGAAATATCAGCATTTGATAAAATAAATATCGAAGCTCCTTATCACGAACTCACAAACGGTGGTCATATAACTTATGTTGAACTTGACGGCGATATAAGCCAAAACCTTGAAGCTTTTGAAAGCGTTGTAAGATGTATGAAAGAAGCAGGCATTGGCTATGGTGCTATTAACCACCCAGTTGACCGTGACCCAGTTTGTGGCTATAACGGCATAATTGGTGATGTTTGTCCTCGTTGTGGAAGAAGAGACGGAGAAGGTGTTTCACTTGAAAAACTTCAAAAACTTGGTCTTTACAAACATTTAAACGCATCAACTCTCGGTCAATGCGGAAATCAACTTGAAGAAGCTGATAGAATTCCTAATAGTTTATAATTTATATATTTATATATGGGGGTAATTATTATGAAATACAATCCAGAAACAAATTTGGTTGGCGAAGGTGTTAAATTTGAAAGAATTCGCCGTATAACAGGCTATCTTGTTGGTACTGTTGACCGTTTTAATGACGGCAAAAGAGCTGAAGAAAGAGATAGAGTTAAACACTGTACTGCAAAATAATTTGTATTATAAGCTAAAAAATCCACGGTATACACTGCCGTGGATTTTATTTTATGTAATATTTAATTTTATATTTTGATTTTTATATTACTTATTCTTTTTAAATTCATCTAAAAAAATATATAATAATTCCAAAAACTGCAAACATCATTATAGTAATCATACCTGCAATATTTTTTTGTTTAAAATTTTTAACTACATACAAACATAATAAAACTGCAAGCAACACCAATATAATTGGTTGAAGTGTTGCAACCATAGCTTGATTTATTATACAAGTTAAACCAAGTGCAACTATTATAAATGCAACTATTTTTAAAGCAAGATTTAATTTACTCATAGGTTACTCTCCTTGTTTTAAAGCAAAACCTCCCATTGCGTTTTAATAAAAAACACAATAGGAGATTTATATTATCTGTCTTTATACATTTTTTCGTAGTAGTTCTGATATTCGCCACTGATGATTTCTTCCCACCAGTCTTTATTATCAAGATACCACTTAATTGTTTTCTTTATTCCATCTTCAAATTTTGTTTCAGGAAGCCAGCCCAATTCACTATGAATTTTAGTTGGGTCAATTGCATAACGCATATCGTGACCTTTTCTGTCTGTAACATAAGTAATAAGGCTTTCAGGCTTATTGAGCTCTTTGCAGATAATTTTTACAATATCAATATTTCTCATTTCATTATGTCCACCGATATTGTAAACTTCTCCAACTTTTCCTTTATGAATAATAAGGTCAATAGCTTTGCAGTGGTCTTCAACATAGAGCCAGTCACGCACATTGATACCTTCGCCGTAAACCGGAAGTGGCTTATCATTGAGAGCATTTGCAATCATAAGCGGGATAAGTTTTTCCGGAAAATGATATGGACCATAGTTATTTGAGCAACGGGAAATTGTTACAGGCAAGCCATATGTACGATAATATGCCATAACAAGCAAGTCTGCTGCTGCTTTTGATGATGAGTATGGACTGGAAGTATGGATTGGTGTTTCTTCTGTAAAGAACAAGTCCGGTCTATCTAATGGAAGGTCGCCGTATACTTCGTCTGTGGATACCTGATGGTATCTTTTTATACTATATTTTCTGCAAGCGTCCATAAGAACAGCTGTACCCTCAATATTTGTTTTAAGGAATATACCTGGGTCTTCAATTGAACGGTCAACATGGCTTTCTGCTGCAAAGTTTACAATAATGTCCGGTTTTTCTTCTTCAAAAAGCTTATACACTGCTTCTCTGTCGCAAATATCTTCTTTTACAAAGCGAAAATTGGGGTTATCCATAACAGGTTTAAGTGTGGATAAATTACCTGCATATGTAAGTTTATCTAAGCAGATAATTCTGTAATTTGGATATTTATTAAGCATGTGAAAAACAAAGTTTGCACCGATAAAGCCGGCACCACCTGTAACTATAATTGTCATATTGGTCCTCCAATTTATTTTTGGTTATCAAAATAAGCTTTAAGAGCTTCTTTCCAATCTCTCATTTTGTTGCCAACTGTTGCACTGAGCATCATATTTTCAAGACAAGAGTATGCCGGGCGTTTTGCAGGGCGTGGAAATTCTTCTGTTGTGCATGGTGAAACTGTTGCATTTACGCCTGCAAGTTTAATTATTTCTTTTGCAAATTCATACCATGTACATTCGCCTTCGCCTGTGCAGTGATAAATACCATATTCACAAGTTGGAGCAAGTGTAAGAATATGATGAGATAAATCTGCTGCATTTGTTGGGTTGCCTTTTTGGTCATCAACAACTTTTAGAGCACCTTTTTCTGTTCCAAGTTTAACCATTGTTTTTACAAAGTTATTGCCTGCATAACCATAAAGCCATGCTGTTCTAACAATAAAGTATTTTGAACAGAACTGTTCAACAAATCTTTCCCCCATAAGTTTTGTTTTGCCGTATACGGACTGTGGGTTTGGCATATCATATTCGCAGAAAGGTGTATCACCTTCTCCGCTAAATACATAGTCTGTGGAAACATGAACAAGTTTTGCACCAACAAGCTCACAAGCACGTGCAAGATTTCTTGCACCCATTGCGTTTACTTTAAATGCTGCCATTTTATTGTCTTCGCAACCGTCAACATTTGTAAATGCTGCACAGTTGATGCAAATATCAGGCATTTTTTCAATAAAGTAAGTGCGACAAGCATTGTTATCTGTTATATCAAGTTCATTAACATCGCAAGTAATTACTTGTGCATTCTGCATTTCTTTTGGCAGTTCTCCAAGTTCTGTATAGCCTCTTTCAAGGTCTTTGATAATTTGGCTTGCCAACATACCTTTGGCACCGGTTATAAGTATTCTCATATATGTTTCCTCTTTTTAATACATAATTTTTGATTCTGCCACTTTTTTCAAATGTGTTCCATATGGACTTTTGCCATATTTTTCTGCGCTTTCAAGAAGTTTTTCTTTTGTTATCCAACCATTGCGATAAGCAATTTCTTCAAGTGCTGATATTTTTACACCTTGTCTTTTTTCAACTGTCTGAACAAAGTTTGCTGCTTCAACAAGGCTGTCCATTGTGCCTGTATCAAGCCATGCAAAACCTCTGCCAAGAAGTTTTACATCAAGACAGTCTTTTTTAAGATAAATATCGTTAAGAGTTGTTATTTCCAGTTCTCCTCTTGCAGAAGGTTTTACCTGTTTTGCATACTTAACAACATCTTTATTGTAAAAATAAAGTCCGGTAATTGCATAATTGCTCTTTGGTTTTTCCGGTTTTTCTTCAACAGAAATAACTTTTCCGTTATCATCAAATTCAACTATACCAAATCTTTCCGGGTCTTCAACATGATAACCAAAAACTGTTGCTCTGCCATTTTCAGCATTTTCTGCTGCTTGTCTTAAAATTTTTCCAAAACCATTACCATAGAATATATTATCGCCCAAAACCATTGCACAAGCATCATCGCCTATAAAGTCTTCTCCGATAAGAAAAGCCTGAGCTAATCCGTCCGGGCTTGGCTGAACTTTATAGCTAAGTGAAATACCAAACTGACTGCCGTCACCAAGAAGGCTTTTAAATCTTGGTGTATCTTCCGGTGTTGAGATTATAAGAATATCCTTTATACCTGCAAGCATAAGTGTTGATATTGGATAATAAATCATTGGTTTATCATATACAGGCAAAAGCTGTTTTGATGTAACCATAGTTAAAGGATACAAACGTGTGCCTGCTCCACCGGCTAAAACTATACCTTTCATATACTAACTCCTTAATTTGTGGGATTATAACTTATATCCCCATTTTTTCATATATATAAACATTGACTTTAATTGAAGCATAAACGGCTTAAAGCTTTTTGCAGTTTCTCTGTGCCAAAAATGAATAACTGTTGCATTTGGATTATAATACGCCTTGCCGTATTTTTTTGCTTCCATAGTAATGTCTGCATCTTCAAAATACAGAAAATATTTTGGGTCAAACCCATTTATTTTTTTAAATACTTCTGTTCTTATAACAAAAAAACAACCTGTACAAAACTCTGTTTCAAAAACTTTGTTCTGGTCCATATCTTTTGCAAGATACTTATCTTCTATCTTTTTAAACGGACCTCTGTGTATTCTGCGAGAAATCAAAGCCATTAAAGTTGGTCTTCTTTTTGCTATATACTGCAAACTTCCGTCTGGGTGAAGAACTTTTGGGCAACAAATTGAAACATTTGGATTGTTGTCCATAAACTCACACATATTTTTGATAGTATCTTGGTTTATCAATATATCAGGGTTTATAACAAAATGATATTTAGAATTTATTTTATCCAAAACTTTATTGTGTGCTTTTCCAAAGCCTATATTTTCATCCAGCAAAATATATTTTGGCTTGCTGAACTTTTCTTTAAGATTATAGCCTATTTTATCTGCACTGTTATTATCTATAACATACAAATCAAAATCAATATCATTTGTATATTTCAAAACAGTTTCAACCGTTTTAAATGCGTCATCTGGGCTATTGTATACCACAATTGAGCCAGAAATATTATAATTTTGCATACTACCCCTATTATTGAATATATTTTCTATTATATTTTACTATTTTTTAAATAATATAGCAAGTACATATTATTTGCATATAAAAATACAATTATAAATAAATTACTTATATTATATCACTTATATTAAAGGGCTTATATAACCAGTAAATTAAATTTTTATATAATAAATATAAATTATTTTAAACAACAAAAAAAGATGCCCTCACAGACATCTTTTAATGCAAATAATCCTATTCTCTTAGAGTGCTTTGAAGCCATACTGCTCCAACATCAAGAGCATCATACAAACCCTCTCTAACGCCTTGTTTTTTTATTCTTTGAAGAAAATCAAGGCTTGTATCGGTGGAAATAAGTGCCACCTGAACTTTATCGGCAATTTCTTGCCCATCCACTTGTTTATGGCTGACGATATTCAAATATACAATACTTTCTTTTGATGGGTCACCATAGTAAATCTCATTGTTATTTCTTACAAGTGGCAGTCCTTTGTAAGTCACTTTTGTGTCCATTTGGATTACCTCCTTATTTCAGGTGCCAACAAAACATAATCTACGCCAGATAATATTTAAGCAAGCTTTGCAAAATATCATCTCTATCTAGTTTTCTTATTTTGTTTCTTGCACCCTGATGTGTAGTGATGTAGGTTGGGTCTTCGGACAAAATGTATCCCACAATCTGATTTATTGGATTATAACCCTTTTCTTTTAATGCATCATACACTTCTTTAAGTATCTGTTTAATTTCCTGGTCTTTTTCATTATATACGGAAAAAACAGCTGTTGCGTCGTTCATCCTACACCCCTCCTTTTATTGTTATATTATATTGTACCCTATTTTTCTTCTTAATTCAATAGAAATGAGTTATCTTCTTAAAAATACACCTATATTTTGCAAATTATTCAAAATTTCGGTTGTACATTTATCTGCAATTACATCAGTAAGTGTTGCATTTTTATCTCTAAGTACAAGAGAATATGCAAGGCTCTTCTTACCTGCTTCAAGTCTATCACCTTTATAAACATCAAAAAGTTTTACACTTTCAAGATATTCACCACAGCTTAATTTTATGATCTCAATAATTTGACCATTAGAAATATCATCATCACAAATAAAAGCAAAGTCTCTTGTCATAGCTGGGAATTTTGCCAAAGCCTTGTATTGTTTTACAGTACCTATATGAGCAAAAAGTTTTTCGCCGTTAATATCACAGATGCAAACTTTTACTTTAATACCATAATTTTCAAGAACAAGCGGGTGAAGTTCGCCAATTGTTGCAACAACTTCTTCGCCAATAATAACATCTGCGCATCTGCCTGGATGATACATTGTATCTTCTGTATTGCGTACAAATTTTACATCTTCAATATTAAGAGCCCAAAGAATTTTTTCAAGAGCACCTTTAAGGTAAAAGAAGTCTTTGCCATTACCATAGCAAGCTAAAATAAATTTTTCAACTTCTTTTGGAAGTTCTTCGCCTTCAATTACATGATATTCTGTTGCATTTTCAAACAAAGAAACATTATCAATACGAGAGTTATAGTTTCTTTGAACAACATTCATCATAGAAGCAACTGCTGTTGTTCTCATAACAGAAGTATCTTCGCCCAAAGGGTTGGAGATAACAACAGGGTTTCTAAAGTTTGAATTTTGTGGAATATTAAGCAAATCGAAATTCTTTGGTGAATAGAAAGAGAATGTTTCAATTTCATAGAAACCAAGACCCAGAAGATATTTGATAACATCTTTTGTAAACTGTTGTCTTGCTGTAAGACGAGCAGTTGCTGTTCCACGCATTATTGTACTTGGCAATTTATTATAACCATACATTCTTGCAATTTCTTCTGCAAGGTCGTTATATTGAGTAACTTCATCTTTTGCAATATCATAACGATGTGTTGGCACAATAACAGTGTCATTTTCAACTTTGAAACCAATTGAAACAAGAGTTTTTTCCATATCTTCTTTTGCAATTGATGTACCGAGAATTTTATTTATTCTTTCAGCATCAAACGGTACTTTTCTCTCATTTCTTGGAGAAACATAAACATCAATAACACCATCAACAATATCGCCTGCGTCAAGTTCAACAACAAGCTCCATTGCTTTTGCCAAAGCAGGCATACAGTTATCTGGGTTAAGACCCTTTTCAAATTTGCCGGAAGCCTCTGTTCTAAGTCCAAGCTGACGGGAAGCATATCTTACTTTTGGGCCATCAAAACAAGCAGATTCAAATACAACCATATTTGTATCTTCGTATACACCTGAATATTCTCCACCCATAACACCTGCAACTGCAATTGGTTCTTCAGTGTCAGAAATAACAAGCATTTCTTCGTTAAGCTTTCTCTGAACACCGTCAAGTGTCATAATTTCTTCGCCTTTTTTAGCTTTTCTTACATCAATAAGATTGCCTTTTACATATTTATGGTCAAATGCGTGCATTGGCTGACCATACAAAAGCATTACATAGTTTGTAATATCAACAATATTGTTAATTGGTCTTACACCACAAACACGAAGTCTTTCACGCAACCATTTTGGACTTGGCTTAACTCTTACATTTTTAATCATAGCAGCAGTATAACGCATACAATGTTCTGTATCAGAAATTTTTACAGAAAGATGGTCATTTATGTTGCCTTCACCTTTTGGCATTACTGGGTGTGGTTCATTAAATGGCACATTAAATGTTGCAGCAGCTTCTCTTGCAAGGCCAAGAATAGACAAGCAGTCAGGACGGTTTGGTGTTATTTCAAATTCAACCATATAGTCATCCATACCAAGTGCTTTTTCTATTGGTGTGCCAAGTGGCCACTCTTCATCAAGAACCATAATGCCATTTTCTTCTGTATTTGGAAAATCATTTACAGTTAGCCCAAGTTCTCCCAATGAACAAAGCATACCGTTACTCATAACCCCACGAAGTTCACCTGCGTGAATTTCTTTGCCACAAGGCAAAAGTGAGTTATCAAGAGCAACCGGAACAAGGTCTCCAACTTTAAGATTTTTTGCACCTGTTACAATGATAAGTTGTTCTGTGCCAACATCAATATTGCAGATTGTAAGTTTGTCTGCATCTGGGTGTTTTTCAAGGCTTAGAACCTTACCAACAACAACATTTTTTATATTATCTTTTTCACTAGAATAAACTTCCACTTTACTGCCAGACATTGTCATATATTCAGCAAAAGTTCTCATATCGCAGTCAAAGGGTGCATATTCTTTCAACCAGTTAATAGATATATCCATTTTAATTTTCCTCCCCTAGAACTGTGACAAGAAACGCATATCGTTCTCGTACATCAATCTCATATCGTCAATGTCATATCGCATCATTGTAAGGCGTTCAAGACCCATACCAAAAGCAAAACCGGAATATTTTGTGCTGTCAATACCACAAGCTTCCAAAACAACAGGGTTTACGATACCTGCACCAAGAATTTCTATCCAACCTTCTCCTTTGCACAAACGACAGCCTTTACCACCACATTTAAAGCAAGTCATATCCATTTCTGCACTTGGTTCTGTGTATGCAAAATGGTGTGGACGGAAACGAACCTGTGTTTGTTCTCCAAAAAGGTTTTTAATAAATGCTTCCAATGTACCTTTAAGGTCTGCCATTGTAATATTTTCATCAATTACAAGACCTTCAATTTGATGGAACAATGGTGAGTGAGTTGCATCAACTTCATCAGCACGATATACTCTGCCCGGAGCAATAATTCTGATTGGTGGTTTTTTATCAAGCATTGTTCTTACTTGAACAGGACTTGTCTGTGTTCTAAGAACAATATTTTCTGTGATATAGAATGTATCTTGTGTATCACGAGATGGATGAGATTTTGGCATATTTAACATCTCAAAGTTATATTTATCAAGTTCAACCTCAGGACCTGCTGCAACAGAAAAGCCCATTCCCAAGAAAATTTCTTTAAGTTCGTCCAGAACCAACTGAATTGGATGACGTTTACCCATTGCAAATTCTTCGCCTGGAAGTGTAATATCGAGTTTTTCTTCTATAAGTTGTTTTTCCAACAGCTCTGCATTGATTTTTTTAACTTTTTCTTCAATTGCTTTTTCAACAACTTCTCTTATTTCGTTTGCCAAAGCGCCCATTACTGGTCTTTCTTCAGCAGAGAGTTTCCCCATTTGTTTTAAAATTGCTGTGATTTCGCCTTTTTTGCCCAAAACTTTTACACGGATTTCATCTATTTCCGCAGGAGTTTTAGCATTTTCAATCTGCTCTAATGTGGCAAGACGAATTGATTCCAATTGTTCTTTCATATTATTTCTCCTTTTTATATTGGGACGAAAGTTTGACAAAATAAAAAAGCCTCGTCCCTTAAAGTAATTAAGGGACGAAGCGTAAAACTCCGTGGTACCACCCAAATTTCTATATATAAATGGTATATATAGACACTCAAGACCTTTTAACGCAAGGTTTACGACAAAGCCTACTTATTTTATATCTGTTCAGCCAAGCTTCTGTCAAGGGAACTTCTCATATTCACTTCTGTATCTTTTCACCAACTGATACTCTCTTTTTCAAAAATAAAATATGATACTTTTCTTGATAAACGAATTTATTATATTAAATACTCTATTATAATATCATAATATACTGTTAAAAATCAAGGTTATTTTAAATTAAATAAAAAGAGAAATGGAGCATATACAATTTTATTTACTCCATTTTTATTGATAATCTATAAAAAATTTAATATCCGTGGTCAATATGTTTCCATTGTCCACCGTCTTTTCGTGCCAAAATCCACATCCAATTATTATATGTGCTGTTTGGTTCTAGTGAACCATCTCCACCGGAAGAATCCACATCAAAAGACGATATAAGAACAATAACTTCATCACCGTTAATTCTTTCTGCAAAGTCTATATGTCCTTGGCTTTTCTCATCACCTGCATAGCCAATTTTAGTTAATGTACAACCTGAAAATTCTTTCTTAAAATATTTTTCAACTACTTTTATGGCATTGTCTATTTCTTTTTCTGTATACATCTTAGAGTTTTCACTTGGAATAATTTCAAGATTTTTGCTGATTTTTCCACCACAAGATGTTAATCCAATAGAAAGCACAAACACCATTGCCAACAAAACAAATCTTTTCATTTAAAGCACTCCATTTATAATAATCTATCCACAATGATAAATTTTGGTTTATCTGCTTATTATAAATATATCATACCATATCTAAAAAAGATATATTTGATTTTTAAAATTTATTATATTACAACAAAAAACAGCAGCACTTCAAAATGAAATGCTGCCATTTATTATTTTATTTAATCTTCAATTACTAAATTAAGATTTTGCTGTTTTTTTGCCAAAAATAGCATCAACGATAATAGCAATAGCACCGTCACCTGTAACGTTACATGCTGTACCGAATGAGTCTTGTGCAAGGTAAAGAGCAATCATCAAAGAAATTTGAACTTCGCTGAAGCCGAGCATTGATTCCAAAAGACCGAGAGCAGCCATAACTGCACCACCAGGAACACCAGGAGCAGCAACCATTGTTACACCAAGCATAAGGATGAATGGGAACATTGTGCCAAAACTTGCTGTCATACCGGACATCATCATGATAGCCATAGCGCAACATGTCAATGTGATTGTAGAACCGGAAAGGTGGATTGTTGCACAAAGTGGAACAACAAAGTCTGCGATTTCTGCAGAAACACCGTTAATTTTTGTTTGAGCAAGTGTAACTGGGATTGTTGCAGCAGAAGATTGTGTACCAATAGCTGTCATGTAAGAAGGAACCATATTTTTAATGCAAACAAATGGATTTTTACCTGCAAGAGTACCACCTATAAGATACTGAATCAATATAATGATAAAGTGAAGTACAATAACGATTGCAAATACTTTTGCAAATGTTGACATAATAACTGCAACTGTACCAGCGTATGTAAGATTACAGAAAATACCCATTACGTGAATTGGCAAAAGTGGGATAATGATGTTTGCAATAACTTTTGAAATGATTTCCTGGAATTCGTTAAAGATTTTTTTGAGACCATCAGCTTTTGTTACTGCGATACCAAGGCCAAGAACAAAAGCAAAAATCAAAGCAGACATAACACCCATAATTGCAGGCATTTCAACTGTGAAGTAACCTGAAAGTGTTGTGTGTTCTGGGTTGTCAAATACATTTTGGAATGCAGAACCGTCTGTAAGAATTATTGGGAATAAGAATGTTGCTGTAAGGAATGCCAATGTACCAGCGCATATTGTTGAAAGATATGCAATACCTGCTGTGGAAGCAAGTGTTTTACCAGCACCATTACCAAGGTCAGCAATACCTGGAACGATAAAGCCTATGATAATAAGAGGAATTGTAAAGTTTAAGAATTGGCTGAAGATACCGTTGTATGTAGCAAGAATTTTAACAGGAACCTCTGTGCCAACGCTATTTGAAATAGAACCGATAATAATACCAAGAACGATACCGATGATGAGTTTTGGAAGTAATCCAAGTTTTTTCATGATTTTTCTAACCTTTCATTTATTTAAAAATTTATTTATATCACTGAAAACTAAGCTCAATATTCTCAGTTATATACTTATAATAATTACAAGATATTTATCTAATATGTTTGTATCCGTTTTCTGCAAGAAGTGCATAAAGAGAATTTTTATGTTCTTTATCTCTTGTTTCAACAGCAATATTTACAACACAACTTGTGATAGCAACTTCTGTTACATTTCTTTCGTGACTAATTTCAAGAATGTTTGCACCTGTTGAAGAAATAAGGTTGATAAGTTTTACAAGGCTACCTGCTTTATCAGAAACTTCTGTGCGAATTTCTGTAATTCTGTCTGTTGCTGCCAAAGCTTTTGTCAAAAGTTTTGTCTGAACACCAACGTCAACATTACCACCAGAAACCATACATACAACATTTTTGTATTTGCTTACATCAACTTTTCCGCTCATAACTGCTGCTGTTGGCATTGCACCAGCACCTTCAGCTGAGATTTTATTTTTTTCAAGCAATGTGAGCATTGCAATTGCAATTGATTCTTCGCTTACTGTTACAACATCATCAAGCATTTCTTTGCAAACTGCAAATGTTTTATCACCAGGTGCTTTAACTGCACAACCGTCAGCAATTGTGTTACATGTTTCTGTTGTGCCAAGAACACCATTTCTGATACTGTTAACCATTGCAGAAGCTTCGTCAGCTTGAACACCAATAACTGTGCATTCTGGTTTAAGTTGTTTAATTGCATAAGATATACCAGCAGCAATTCCGCCGCCACCAATTGGAACAATAACACAATCTACATCTGGCAATTGTTCAAGTATTTCAAGACCAATTGTACCTTGACCAGCCATTACATAATCATCATTATATGGATGAGCAAATGTGTAACCGTGTTCTTTTTGAAGTTCCAAAGCTTTTGCGTATGCATCATCGTATACACCAGGAACAAGAACAACTTCTGCACCAAAGCCTTTTGTTGCTTCAACTTTTGCAAGTGGAGCTGATGCTGGCATACAGATGATTGATTTTACACCTTGGCTTGTTGCTGAAAGCGCAACACCTTGTGCGTGGTTACCAGCTGAACAAGCGATAACACCTGCTGCTTTTTCTGCATCTGTAAGTTTGGAAATTTTATATGCAGCACCGCGAAGTTTGAAAGAACCTGTTTTTTGAAGGTTTTCGCATTTAAGGTAAATATTTTCTGCTACTTTTGGAGCGTGAAGCACTGGTGTGTAAACTGCACCTGCTGCTTTAACAACTTCATGAGCCTCTTTAATCATATCCATGTTAATCATGATAGTAATTCCTCCGTAATTGATTAAATTTATTTGTTTAAACAGTTTTGTATTTCTGTTGTGCACAAATGTATCGCCTAGAAAATCATCGAAAAAAATTATAGTTTATTTTTGATAATTAAATATTTTTGTACTTCGTAGAAATACAAATGTATTTTATTATGTATTTTTTGTATATAAATTATGAACAAACTGTTTCTGATACTTAAAATTATACCATAAGTAATTTGTTTTTCAACTGTTTTTTGTCACATTTTTAAAACATACAATTTTTAAAAAAATTTTTTAAACAATATATTATAGAAAAAAGTTATTGATTTTATAACATACAACATATAATTAAAGGATTTTGGTATATGTGTATAAATTATTTTTATACCGTCTTTATTTTACTTTGTTTATATTGTTTAAATATGTTGTTTCAATTTCTACATATTGACTAATCTTACTATTTTTAATAAATTATATGTCAATTTTATTATATAAATACAAAAAAGACGGTTGTTTTTTCAATAACCGTCTTTTTTTATTAAAGTTTAAAATTGTGCAAAGCCAACTTTACGATAAACTTTACTTAAAATTTTATTTGCTTGATATTGTGCTTTTTGTGCACCTTCTCTAAGAACATCTTCAATATAAGCTTTATCATTCAAAAGTCTTGCATACTCATCTTGAATAGGCTTAATAGTATCAATTATGCTTTCTGCAACTGCTGTTTTAAATACACCATAGCCTTGACCTTCAAATTCTTTTTCTATTTCTTCAAAGTCTTTTCCAGTCATAACAGAATAAATACCCATAAGATTTGAAATTCCAGCTTTGTTCTCAACATCGTATTTAACAACACCTTCACTATCTGTAACAGCACTTTTAATCTTTTTAACTATAACATCAGGTGTATCTGTAAGAACTATAAAACTCTTTTCATTTGTATCTGATTTTGACATTTTCTTTTTTGGTTCCTGCAAGCTCATAACTCTTGCACCAATTTTTGGAATAAATGGTTCTGGAAGAACAAAAGTTTCGCTGTAAGTATTATTAAAGCGTTGTGCTATATTTCTTGCAAGCTCAACATGTTGTTTTTGGTCTGCACCAACTGGAACCAAATCTGCGTTATAAAGCAAAATATCTGCCGCCATTAAAACAGGATATGTAAATAATCCTGTATTTATATTATCTGCATGTTTTGCACTTTTATCTTTAAACTGAGTCATTCTCCCAAGTTCGCCATACTGTGCATTACAGCTTAAAACCCATGATAACTGTGTATGTTGTGGAACATGACTTTGAACAAACATCATTGATTTTTTAGGGTCAATGCCTGTTGCCAAAAGCATTGCAGCTGATTCGTATGTCTTCTTTCTAAGTTCAGCAGGTGTTTGTTTTACTGTAATTGCGTGTTGGTCAACAACGCAGTATATACAATCATATTCATCTTGAAGCAAAGGCCAATTGCGTACAGCTCCTATATAATTTCCCAATGTAAATGTGCCAGTTGGCTGTATGCCACTGAATACACGTTTTTTCTGTGTTTCCATTTGCTGCTTTCCTTTCTTTTTATCAATTTTTATATAATAATTAAATATATCCTTATTTATCTATATTTAATTCTTTTAAAAATTCACCAATGCGTTTTATGGCTTCTTCTATGTGATTTATAGAATATGAATAGCTTATACGCACAAAACCTTCTCCGGCATCACCAAAAGCAGTACCTGGTACGATAACAACTTTTTTTGAATACATAAGTTTTTCACAAAAGTCTTCACTTGAAAGTCCGGTACTTCTTATGTCTGCAAAAATATAGAATGTGCCTTCTGCATCATAGCAGTTAAGACCAATTCTTTTAAGCTCACTTATAAGAAGTTTTCTTCTCAGATTATATTGATTACGCATATCCTCAACTGCTTCGTCGCAACTACTTAAAGCAACAACTGCTGCATACTGACTTGTAGTTGGTGCTGACATAATTGCGTACTGATGAATTTTAAGCATTTGCTGTAAAATTGGTTTTGGTGCACAAGCATATCCAAGACGCCAGCCAGTCATAGCATGAGCTTTTGAAAATCCATTTATAAGTATTGTTCGTTCTTTCATATCAGGCAAAGATGCAATACTTACATGACGCTCATCTCCGTATGTAAGTTCTGCGTAAATTTCGTCAGACATAACAAGAATATTTGTTTCTCTGAGAACCTCTGCAATTTCTTCCAGATGTTCTTTTCTCATAACAGCACCAGTTGGATTTGACGGATATGGTAAAACAAGCATTTTTGTTTTTTCTGTTATTGCATTTTTAAGTTCTTCTGCCGTAATTCTGAAAGAATTTTCAGCTTTTGTGTTAATTGGCACAACTGTTGCACCTGCAAGACGAGCCATTGGCCCATAGCTTACATAGCTTGGATAAGGTACTATAACTTCATCGCCCTCACAAAGAACAGCTCTCATACAAGCATCTATACCTTCACTGCCACCAACTGTAATCATAATTTCATCTGTTACATAGTCAAGGTCAAATCTGCGTTTAAGATATTTGCGTATTTCTTCTCTTAATTGCATAAGACCGCTGTTCGATGTGTAAAAGGTTCTGCCTTTTTCAAGACTTGCAATACCTGCCTGTCTTATTTCCCACGGTGTTTTAAAGTCCGGTTCACCAACACCAAGAACTATACAATCTTCCATTGTACTTGCAAGGTCAAAAAATCTGCGTATACCTGATGGCTTTTCAGCAACAATTGTGGGGTTTAATAATTTGTTGTAATCCATTATAAAAAGTCAAGTCCCCTTTCATCTTTATCTTCATCGATAAAAGGAACTCCACTAACTTTATATGAACGCAAAACAAAGTTTGTTTTTGTGCCATACACATCATCAAGTGGCGAAAGTCTTTTTGCAACAAGCATTGCAATTTCTTGGAATGTCTTTGCTCTGATTTCAACAAGAAGGTCATACCCACCACTGATAAGTGTCACTTCTTCAACTTCTTCCATTTCAGATATAGCCTGAGCAATTTCTTCAAACCCTCTGCCTTTTTTTGGTGTAACTCTTAATTCTATAAGTGCCCTTACATGATTTTGACTAACCTTATCCCAATCGATAAGAGTTCGATACCCTTTTATAATACCATTTTTTTTACATTTCTCAATAGCGTCTTCCACTTGCTGTTCTGTCATATCAAGCATAACAGCAAGCTGCTTAGGAGTAAGAAGTGGTTGTTTTTCAATAAGTTTTAATAATTTTTCCATAATATTCTCCCTAGCTTTGTTTTGTAATAATTACTCATTCTATCATTTATATCTATTTTTTACAACTGTATAATATGTATTTATGTATATTGTATATATCTCGATTGTATTTGATACTACTTTTGTGATACAATGAAAAAATAATAACTAATGTGAGGCCGATATGAAAATTTTTATTGCAAATTTTGAAGTAAAACCAATGAACATCTCATTCAATATCAGCAAAGCTTTAAGCCAATTGGATTTGTGTTATGAAAACGGAGCAGATACAATTGTTTTTCCAAAAGGTTTTCTCTTTGGTGCAGAAAGCGGAATTTTAAAAAATACTGAATGGGTTAAAAACGAATATAACAAGAATATAGATACTATTTTTGAAAAAGCAGCTGAGCTTGGTATCAATGTTATATGTGATATTGCAACTGACACTGATTTAAAATCCACATTTTTTGATGGAACAAAAATTTCAATGACAGACAAGTGTACAATAAACGATATGAATATTTTCTGTGCAAATAACAGTAATATTTTATTTAAAAATATGAAAAAACTTGCCAAAGAAAACGATGTTATTATTGTTAATTGGCTTGAAAAAACTGTTGCCGGTCAAAAAGATTTATGGATAAAAGCAATGTCAACAGCAAGCAAAATATATGGCACTGTTTTTGTGCTTAATACTGCCGGTATAGGATACACCTCTCACCCTGACTTTTTTGCTGCTATGTGTGGTGTAATCACTTCAAATGAAATTATTGTTGCCACAGATTATCGTTCTGTAAGAAACTGTGAAAACTGTTTTGAAATTGATAAAGATGAAAGAACTGTTACTGTAAAAGATACTAACGACTATATGGCTCTTACACAGTTTGATGTATTCTACAACCAAAACCCACTTATTCCAACTAATGTAAATATAAAGAGATACTGTCTTGATTTGTTTGATATGCAGTCCGCATCATTAGCAAACAGACTTAAAAACATAGACTGCAAAAAAGTTGTACTTAATTTAAGTGGTGGCTTAGATTCCACTCTTGCTCTTTTGGTTTGCGTAAATGCTTTTGATATGCTTGGTATTGATAAAAGTGGTATACATACTGTTACAATGCCTGGTTTTGGCACATCAGAAACAACAAAAGGTCTTGCATATGATTTATGCAAAGGACTTGAATTAAGTATTCAACTTATTGATATAAAAAAATCCTGTACTGAGGCTTTATTAAGTATCGACCACGATAGTGTTACACCTGATGTTACATTTGAGAATGTTCAGGCAAGAATGAGAACTCTCAACGCTTTAAATCTTGCAAACAGAATAAACGCTCTTATGATTGGCACTGGCGACCTTAGCGAAGAGGCTCTCGGCTTTTCAACTTATGGTGGAGACCATCTTTCAAGTTATAATGTAAACTGCTGTGTATCTAAATCTGTTATACGCACAATGCTTAAATATATTGTGCAGGAAGATTTATTTAAAAATGCAAAACAAGCAGTATATGATGTTATAAATATTCCGGTAAGTCCTGAGCTTGTTCCTCATGGTGGTAAAATTTTGCAAAAAACAGAAGAAATTCTTGCACCATATAAACTTATAGATTTTTATATATACTGTCTTACAGTTACAAAAATACCACCACAAGATATTGTTAATAAAGCATATTTTGTTTTTGAAAGACAGTTTACACGAGAATACATAACAGAAAAATTAAAACTATTTTATAAAAAGTTCAGTGTTGGGCAATTTAAGCGTTCCTGTGCTCCTGAATGTGCAGATATAACACATGTAAGTCTTTTAGGAAATAAAACTTATTACCCTTCTGATGCAAGTGTTGATATATTTTTACAGCAATTACAATAATAACCAATAAAAAAGGCAGAATAACATTTATATGTAAAATGTTTATTCTGTCTTTTTTTGCATATACTATCAGCAAACTCAAAAAAATTATATTTGAGATAATTCTGAAAGGATTGATAAAATTATGTTTTATAAAGTTTGTCTTGCTCTTATAATTATTGGCGGAATAAACTGGGGGCTTATCGGCCTGTTAAACTTTAACCTTGTGGCATTTTTATTTGGTGGTGGAAATTTATTTACAAGAATAATTTACATTCTTGTGGGTATTGGTGCAATATGCAGCATACCTGCATTATTTTCTGGTGATTGCAATAATTGCGATATGTAAAAATAAATATCTTAATACTGATGTCAAATAAATAAACATTTTAGAAATGCCAAAAGTAAAACGGAGTGTATCAAAATTGGACGCACTCCGTTTCTTGTTATGCGAATATCTAATAAATAGTAATTTATTTTTTACTTATAAGTGCACAATTTACTGCTACAAAAAGCCCTATTGCAATCCACTGAAACGCAGTGCCTGAAAAATTGCTAATCATATTTATTTTTCTTCTACATTTCTATTTATTATTTTATTGCAAATTATAATACAACTGAAAAAATAATTTAATTTTTGTATTTTATATATAATTTTTAAAATCAACCAGTTTTATATATTCAAACAAGACTGTGGAGTTATTATGAGTGGACTTTTAAATATTTAGTAATATTTTTTACATATAATACTCAATATTTTTACTATGTTACATTGTTGTCTTTGATAAGTTCTTGATAAGTTCTTCTCTTTTTTTACATATTTTATATGCACCATGCACACATAGAAATCCAACCAATAAATTCATAATGCCAATTACATTATTTACCACACTATGATTTACGACAAAGCAATTTACAAAACCACATTCAAAATTAACAAGTGCAAAAAGTAACGGAGTAATCATTCGTCCTTTCAAATATTTTACTTTTGAAGTATTATCGGAATACATATTAAAATCATATTCACTATTTTTTTCTTTTCTGAAATACATCCTACAATTCATTTGTCCAACATATTTTACACCTGTTTCCTCAATAAATTTAATATAGTCTTCACTTTTCTTGCTGACATCAAAAAAATCCATTGCAAATTGATATTTGCCTTTTTCTCCCTGCTCAAATTCATATGTAAATAAACCAACTCTAATAAGTATCCATCCTTGCTCAGACATTTCATTCAACCATTTTTGCTCTTTGTCACAATTCCACATTAAAAATGTTTTGTGTACCACTTTTTTCATAATCTATTCCTCCAAAATATCTCTGCCGTTTTTGGCAAGTTCTTCAAGACGCAAAACCTCTTCTTTTAATATTTCAAGACCTTTTTCTGTTATTTTATACTCTTTTTTTCTGCTATCTTTAACTTCCGGCAATGCAATTGTCCAGCCTTTATTGACAAGATTATTTAATGCCCCATATAAAGTGCCCGGAGCAAGATGTATTCTGCCTTTTGATAATTGTTCCACATTTTGCATTATCCCATATCCATGACGGCTTTCAGTAAGTGATAAAAGAATATAATATACACCTTCTGTAAGTGCTGTTTGATTATTAGCCATATTAAATCCCTTTCGTCTGACGATATATCGTCTATCGATATACTTATTATATCGTCACTCGATATAGTTGTCAATATTTTAAATAAAAAACTCCGTATGAATTAACATACGGAGTAAAAATATTATTTTTTAATAACTGTAAATACAACTTTTTCGCCATTAATATCCCAGTCTTTTGTAAAACCTTCTGCCTGTGCAACAGTGATTGCATCTGCAAGAACATTTTCCATAATTTCAGTACTATTCTTTGTTGCAATTTCTTCAATTTTTGCATTACCGGAAATAAATACATCAATATGGTCCATAACTTCAAATCCTGCATCTTTACGCATTGTTTGAAGTTTTGAAATAATTTCTCTTACAAAACCTTCTTCGATAAGTTCATCTGTAAGATGTGTATCAAGAGCAACGATAACATTATTTTCTGTTACACTTTCAAAACCTTCTGTCTGTTTTGTTTCAATAAGAAGGTCTTCTGCTGTAAGAGCAATGTCACCATTTGGACTTGTAAGAACAATTTGACCATTTGCGTCAAGTTCAGTTTTTGCTTTGCTGCCATCAAGCTCGCTGAGCAAAGTTCTGATTTCGCCAAGGCGTTTGCCGTATTTTGGTCCAAGTGTTTTAAGCTGTGGTTTAAAGTTGTAAGAAATATAACCTGATGCATCACTGATTTCTTCAACTTCTTTTACATTAAGTTCATCAGCAAGAATTTCTTTGTAGTAGTCAGAAAGTTCTCTATCAGCTTTTACATACATTTTTGCAAGTGGCTGACGGTTTTTGATACCGGACAAGTTTCTTGCACTTCTTGCAAGTGTAGCAACTTCCAAAACAAGACTCATATCTTTTTCAAGTTCTGTATCAATAAAGCTTTCATCAGCAACTGGGAAAGAACAAAGATGAATACTGAGTGGTGCATCTTTATCAACTGTTCTAACAAGATTTTGATAAATCTGTTCTGTCATAAACGGAATAAGAGGAGCACTTACCTTAGCAAGTGTTACCAATGCAGTATACAATGTCATATATGCATTGATTTTATCCTGCTCCATTCCCTTAGCCCAAAATCTTTCACGGCTGCGACGAACATACCAGTTAGACATATCGTCAACAAATTCCTGCAAAACTTTTGCTGTTTCTGGAATACGATAATTTGCAAGGTTATCGTCAACTTCTTTAATCATTGTGTTGAGTTTTGAGAACAACCATTTATCCATTACAGAAAGGCTGTTTTTATCAACAGTATATTTTGTTGGGTCAAATCCATCTATATCAGCATAAAGTGTAAAGAATGCGTATACATTCCACAATGTACCCATAAATTTGCGTTGATATTCCACAACTGCTTTATCGTGGAAACGGTTTGGAAGCCATGGAGCACTGTTTGCATAGAAGTACCAACGGATTGCGTCTGCACCAAATGTTTCAAGTGCGTTAAATGGGTCAACTGCGTTACCTTTTGACTTACTCATTTTCTGTCCGTTTGCGTCTTGAACGTGACCGAGAACAATTACATTTTTAAATGGTGCTTTGTCAAAGAGCAATGTGGAAATTGCAAGAAGTGAGTAGAACCAACCACGAGTTTGGTCAACAGCTTCACTGATAAAGTTTGCAGGGAACTGAGCTTCAAACAAATCGTGATTTTCAAATGGATAGTGATGTTGAGCAAATGGCATAGAACCGGAGTCAAACCAACAGTCAATAACTTCTGGAACACGTTTCATCTGTTTGCCACATTCAGGACAAGTAATTGTAACTGCGTCGATATAAGGACGGTGAAGTTCAATATTTTCTGGGCAGTTTGGTGACATTTTACGCAATTCTTCTTTTGAACCAATTGCGTGACGGTGTCCACATTCACATTCCCAAATATTAAGTGGTGTACCCCAGTATCTGTTACGGGAAATACCCCAGTCCTGAACATTTTCAAGCCAGTCACCAAAACGGCCTTTACCGATTGATTCTGGTATCCAGTTGATTGTGTTGTTATTTTTGATAAGTTTATCTTTAACTTCTGTCATTTTGACAAACCAAGTATCTCTTGCATAGTAGATAAGTGGAGTATCACAACGCCAACAGTGTGGGTAACTATGTTCAAATTTTGGTGCTGAGAAGAGCAAGCCTTTTTCTCTCAAATCAGCAAGGATTTTTTCATCTGCATCTTTGCAAAATACGCCTGGCCATGAAGTTTCAGCTGTCATTTCGCCTTTTCCGTCAACAAGCTGAACAAATGGAAGTTGGTATCTTCTGCCAACCTGTGCGTCATCTTCACCAAATGCAGGAGCAATATGAACAACACCTGTACCGTCAGTAAGTGTTACATAGTCTGCACAAGTTACAAACCAACATTTTTCTTTTGGCTGTACAAATTTGTAAAGTGGTTCATATTCTTTAAATTCAAGGTCTTTACCTACATAAGTTTCAACAACTTCGTATTTACCTTCGACCAAAACTTTATCGCAAAGGGCCTTAGCCATGTAGTATACATCGCCATCTTCTGTTTTAACTTTTACATATTCTTCTTTTGAATTTACACAAAGTGCAACGTTGGAAGGAAGTGTCCAAGGTGTTGTTGTCCAAGCAAGAATATGTGCGTCTTCGTCTTTAACTTTAAACTTTGCAATTGCAGAGCGTTCTTTTACATCTTTATAACCCTGAGCAACTTCGTGGCTGGAAAGTGGTGTGCCACAACGAGGGCAGTAAGGAACAATTTTAAAGCCTTTGTACAAAAGACCTTTTTCCCAAATTGTTTTAAGTGCCCACCATTCACTTTCGATAAAGTTATCATCGTAAGTTACATAAGGATTTTCCATATCAGCCCAGAAACCAACTGTACCTGAGAAATCTTCCCACATACCCTTATATTTCCAAACACTTTCTTTACATTTTTCGATAAATGGTTCAAGACCGTATGCTTCAATTTGGTCTTTACCATTGATACCAACAAGTTTTTCAACTTCAAGCTCAACTGGTAAGCCATGTGTGTCCCAACCTGCTTTTCTTGGAACATATTCGCCCTTCATTGTGTGGTAACGAGGAATCATATCCTTGATAACACGAGTAAGAACATGGCCAATATGTGGTTTGCCGTTTGCTGTTGGTGGTCCGTCATAGAATGTATATGTTGGTCCATTTTTTGTTTGTTCCATGCTTTTTTCAAAAATCTGGTTTTCTTTCCAAAATTCAAGCACTTCTTTTTCTCTTTGCACAAAATTCAAGTCTGTTGATACTTTTTTGTACATTTTCAAATCCTCCAAAAAAATTTGTTGTGATTATTGTAATAGAAAAAATAAAAAAGCCTTTGCCCTGCATAACAGGACAAAGACTTATAAAATCTTTGTTATACCACCTATTACAACATACTATCATATGTCTTTCCAATAACGGTGAAATACCGACAAAACTTAATAGTTACCGTTCAGTTTTGCAACTCGAAAGTGATATTCACTAAAAAACTACTCTTATACGGCTCTCACCTGTTCCGTACTCTCTTGAAATTTCATTTTAAAGCTACTGTCTTTGTCATAGTCTTTGTTTTTTAGATATAGTTATTTTTACTGATATCTTTATAAATATTAGTACATTTTTATTTTGTTGTCAATAGACAAGACCATTTATTTACCATAAATGCAATTTATTGGCTACCAGTCTTTCTTTTTGTATATAGAAAAACTAATCATAATGCTTGCCATGTATATAACTGCAAGTATCAATAATGTTATCAATATACGCATAACAGAATTTAAAACGTTAAAATCATTTGTAAAAATAAAAAAATTGCTTTCAAATACCAGTAAATTTACCCCTAATATTATGGCAAATATGCCAAAATATATCACCATTGAAATAAGCCTGCTTTTTTCAATACCAAATTTAAAAATAATCGGAATAGTAAAACATTGATATGCAACTGATATCAATGCTGCGGCAGTTATACTTTCTATAATATCTGCATGAAGAAAAATACTTGCTATAGCACAATATGCAATACTTATTATAGATAAAATAGCACCTAAAATATATTTTGAAATAACCACGTCAATTTTTTTTACGGGCATTACACCGACAAAATGATTAAAATTACTTTTTTCGTCCCAAGACATAGCTGTTGTGATTGATATTGAAAAATATACTGCATTAAATGTAATTAAAAAATCATTTTGAGATGTAATTCCTATAATGCAAAATATAGCTGAAATTACAAACATAGCCCAAAATGTGCTTTTAAATGTCAAAAAATCTTTTATAATAAGCCCTTTCATCTATTTTTCCTCCTTTGTGCAGTAAAGCGTGCAGTAAAGCATTACATCTTCTATTGACGCCTTATCCATCATGAAGTTTTTACCTGCTTTGTCTTTATATACAAGCACTTCTGTTGAAAATTTATTTTGCTTATACCCTATTATTGCTGATTTATCTATTGTACTAAGCTCATCATTTTTACAATGCAAAATAGCATATTTTTCATAAAGTTCATCTTTATTTTCAACAAATACAATTTCTCCGTTTTTTATAAATGAAATATAGTCGCAAATTTTTTCAAGGTCACTTGTTATATGACTTGATATAAGTATCCCTCTGTTTTCATCTTGAATAAAATCAACAAGCATATCAAGAACTTCGTCACGAATAATTGGGTCAAGTCCACTTGTTGGCTCGTCCAAAACCAGCAATTGTGCGTTATGGCTCATAGCTGTTGCAATGTTAAGCTTTGCTCTCATACCGGTTGAATATTCTTTTATCTTTTTATCTTTTGGTAAGGAAAATTTATCGCAAAGCTGTGTAAATTTATCATTATCCCAGTTTTTATAGATATTGGATAAAATTTTTCTTATGTCTTTCAAGGTCAGTGTTTCTGCAAACGGACAACCGTCAAGCACAACCCCTATTTTTTCTTTATCTGAGTTTTCCAGTTTTTCTTTGCCAAAAATTTTAACTGTACCGCTGTCAATTTTTGATAACCCCAAAAGGCAATTTATTGTTGTGGATTTACCTGCACCGTTTGCACCAACAAACCCCATTATGTATCCTTTTGGCAAAGCTAAATTTACATTTTTAATGCTAAAATCATTATATGATTTGCAAACATTATTAAGTTCAAAAATATTTTCCATAATCATTTATCCTCATAAAGCATTGATAAAATTTCTTGCATTTCACTATGAGAAATATTGCACATAAGTGCCATATCAACTGCTTTTGTCAATAAGTTTTCTATTTCTTTAAGATTTTCTTCTCTCATAAGTTCCTTGTTTTTGCTTGCAACAAAACAGCCTTTTCCTGCAACTGTAACGATAAATCCGTCACGCTCCAATTCTTCATACGCTCTTTTGGTTGTTATAAGGCTTATTCTCAGCTCTTTTGCAAGATTTCTCATACTTGGAAGAGGCTCGCCCTCTTTTAACTGATTTTGTATTATGAGCGTTTTAATTTGGCTTTCTATCTGAGCATATATAGGTTCTTGTGATTGATTTGATATTATAATATCCATATACACCATCCGTATTTACTGTATATACTGAGTATATACAGTTATGTACAGTTTGTCAATAGAATTTTATAAAAAACAAAAATTATTGTTTATTTATTGTTGTTAATGCAATATAATAGTATTGTACTTAATTTGTAAAAGAGGATTTATTATGAGCATTTTAGAAGGAAAAAAAGTTATACACTTTATCGGAATTGGCGGCAGTGGTATGTTTCCTATTGTTCAGATTTTGCATGGCAAAGGATACACAATAACCGGCAGTGATGTAAATGAAGGCGACATCATAAACTATGAACGCAATATGGGTATAAATGTTACTATTCCGCATGATGAAAATTGTGTAAAAGGTGCAGATTTGGTTGTTTATTCTGCTGCGATTTTTAAAGATAACTGTGAGCTTGCAATGGCAAAAAAACTTGGTATTCCTTGTGTTGAAAGAAGTATTATGCTTGGAGAAGTATGCCGTTTATTTGAAAAAAGCATTTGTGTAAGCGGAACTCACGGAAAAACAACAACCACAAGTCTTATAAGCCAGATTTTAATTATGGCAGATAAAGACCCTGCTTGTGTAATTGGTGGCAAACTGCCACTTATAAACGGATATGGCAAAGATGGCTCAGGCGAAAATGTTGTTATTGAAGCTTGTGAATACAGCTATACTTTTCTTGAACTTTTACCATATATGGCAGTTGTTCTAAACATTGACCACGACCATCTTGAATTTTTCAAAACATTTGAAAATCTTAAAAATTCATTTCTTCGTTTTACAAAACTTGCAACAAACTGCGTTGTTATAAATGGTGATGACGAAAACACCACTGATACAATAAAAGATTTATCTGTTCCTATTATCACTTTTGGTATTGAAAAAGACTGTGACTATGTAGGTTGCAACATAAGAAAAGAACATAAGAGTTTCTATTCTTTTGATGTAAAGCACAAAGGCAAAATGCTTGCAACCATACATCTTTCAATACCTGGCAGACACAATATTTACAATGCCCTTGCAGCTTTTGCTGCAACTCATCATATTGGTATTGAACCTGAAAAAATTGCACAATCAATTGGAAAATTTGGTGGTGCAGGCAGAAGATTTGAAATTCACGGAACTGTTAACGGTGTTACAATTGCAGATGACTATGCACACCATCCGGAAGAAATAACAGCAACTCTTACTGCTGCACAAGATATGGGCTTTAACAAAGTATGGGCAGTTTTTCAGCCGTTCACATACTCTCGCACAAAGATGCTTCTTGATGATTTTGCAACAAGTCTTCAAATAGCAGACAAAGTTGTTATGACAGAAATTATGGGCAGCCGTGAAGTTAACACCATTGGTATATACACAAAAGATTTGGCAGAAAAAATTCCAGACAGTGTATGGTTTAACACTTTTGAAGAAGTTGAAAACTATGTAAGAAAAAATGCTCAACCTGGTGACCTTGTTATCACCCTTGGTTGTGGAGATGTTTATAAAATTGCCAAAGCTTTGGTAAAGTAAAATAAATCAGTAAATCAGAATAAAATAAAAACACCTTTCATACATTAAAGTATAGAAGGTGTTTTTTTATTTTGTGAGGTGAGTTTATGAATATAGAAACTCTTTTAAAATTTATTGACCCAGCTTTACTTGTGCTTATCCCTACATTATGGGGCATTGGTATGGTTATAAAAAGAAGTTGTATAAGCAATCGTTTTATACCTGTTATCCTTATGATTTGCTCTTGTGTATTTACTGCTATTTATCTTTCATCAACAAGATTTATATTTGACTATCAAGAGTTTATGTCTTGGATTTTTTCATCAATAACCCAAGGCTGTGTCATTTGGCTTGCAACTTGGATATTATATGAAAAATTTATAAAAGAAAAGGATAACGCACAAAATCAAAGTTAATCAAATAATTCGTTTACAATTCCATCATATATAGCTTCTGCAAACATTTGTTGGTCATTTTTCAGCTTTTCTGCATCTTCCGGATTTGAAATAAATGCTAATTCTATAAGGTTTGCAGGCATTTTTGTTTTTCTGAGAACATAATATTCCGGATTTATTTTTACCCCTCTATTTCGTGTTCCAAGCTGGTCAACAATCTCTGTTAATATGGAGTTTGCCATTTCAGAAGCTTCTGTTCTGCTTTTGTATACATATATTTCACTGCCGTTTGCATTTGGATTCTCTGAATAATTACAATGAATACTCAAAAAATAGTCTGCACCCCACCAGTTTGCTTTCCACACTCTTTCTTCAAGGCTTGTGCGATTTGAATACCCTACAACCTGAGAAATACAGGTTCGTGATGTAAGCACCAAAAATCTTTCATCTCGCTTTAAAATATCAGCCAGTAATATACCAATATTATATGTTATATCTGCCTCTTTTAGTCCGTTTGCTTCACTTCCTGAGTTAAAACCATAAGGATTATGTCCTTGATCTATAAATATCTTTACAGCCATATCTATTCTCCTAAAATATTTTTATTTTATTTTATGAATAAATACAAGTTTTTGTTAAAGATAAGCAATTATATTATACAATATAAAAAGTGCAGTCCATCAAAAGACTGCACTGATTTTTTATATTTTCTATTTTGCTGTTGCATATTTAAGATTTATTATATTGCCAAATGGATTTACATATATATTATCAAAATAATTTTTATGATAATATGAGCTTGTGTTTGAACACATTGGAACAGTATAAGCTTTTTCAAGGATAATATTCTGAGCAGATTTAAGGCTTGATAAAGCCATACTGTAATCTGATGTTTCTTTAATTCTATTTACATTATCCATAATAGAACTGTCATAAACAGCATAAGGCTCAATAAATGAAAGTGCGCTATTTGCTTGGGGAACAAAGTTTATAAAAGCTATATCATAATCTCCATTTTGAACTCTTTTCTCAATGTCCGGTGTTGGAATAAACTCCAAAGCCAAATAAGCTCCAAGCTCTTTTTGCCATAATTGATTTATATTTTCTATAATAACAGAATATTTATTATCGGAAGGTATCAAAACTTTCATTTTTTCAAGCTTTGAAATTCCTGTTTCTTCCATTCCCTGATTCATAAGCTCTTTTGGGTTTGAGCTCATATACAGTGGTGTTGTAGGTTCAATTTTACTTGTTACAGTTTCTTCGCCAAAAGTTACTGCGTTTGTAAAAATGGAATAAGCCGGAGAAATAGCCTCTGGATTTGCACCAGAATTTATCATTGCATAACAAAAATAAGCAAATGCTCCTCGTATTTTTTCGTTACTAAGTGCAGGATTTTCCATATTAAAAACAAGGTTTAAATGAGAGTTTTCATAAGTATGTTTTACTCCTGATACATCTTCTTCGCTTTTATTTTCAGCAAAAAAGCCACTTATCTTATCACTGTTATACAAATTATAGTTGCTTTCCTCACCTTTGTGAGAAATTCTTATACGGTCTATACCGTTTTTAGCTTCAACAACTCTTATCATTGTTATATAACTGCTGTCATCTGCAAGATAATTTATTGTAAACGGACCATTGGACAAAATATCCTTTACTGTAAGTCCATAAGCACCTTTTGTCTGTTCAAAAAATTCTCTGTTACAAGGAAATGCTGCCGGCATACAAAGTTTTGATAAAAAATTGCTATCTGCTCTGTCAAGAGTAATTATAAGTGTACGTTTATCTGGTGTTTCAACTGATTGTATATGCTTAAAATCCTCATAATATGGAGAATGTGTTTCCGGTGATTTTATTCTTTCAAAAGTAAAAGCAAAATCATCAGATGTAACTGGTATTTTATTCTTTTTATTCAAATAAAAAGTGCTTGTATCCTTTAAAGTGAATGTATATGTGCGTCCATCTGGCGATATTGTATAGCTTTCTGCCACATTATTTTCTATTTTTCCCTCATGATATTCAACAAGTCCGTCAAAAATATTTGTAAGTACCAGTAATTCGTTTGGGTCGCTGGCAACCTGAGGGTCAAAGTTTTTTGGCATATTAGCCAATGAAATTGTGTATGTAGAAATATCCCCTGCTGACGAACAAGCCGTAAACAGCAAAGAAAACATTAAAAATAAAGTCAACAAAAATCTTTTTTTCATTATACCTCCGTTTTTAGTTAATAATATATATCTATGACGCAAAAACAATTTATATACATTGTTTTGCAGCTTAATTTTAATAATTATATTTCGATTTATATGATAACATACGCAACAAAAAACTACAATAAGACAAAAAATGATAAATTATAAAAAAGTTGTAAATTTATCCATAAAATAAAAGGTCTCCCTATTAGAGGAGACCTTGGAAAGTTTTTACTGTGCTTTTTTTGATTTTAACAAATTCAAAACAAAAAGTTCAATTATAAGCATTGCAAGACCAGTTGCAAATGTAAGAAGAACATTTTGTGTAAAACCTGCAACAACATAACCAGTTACAGATGCTATTGCAACAACTATTGTGTACGGAATTTGTGTTGATACATGATTTACATGGTTACATTGTGCACCTGCTGAAGCCATAATTGTTGTATCAGAAATTGGTGATGTATGGTCACCACATACACTGCCTGCAAGCACTGATGCAATTGAGATAACAAGCATCTGACTGTCTTCTGGGAAAATTGCTGCAACAATTGGAATAAGAATACTAAATGTACCCCAGCTTGTGCCTGTTGCAAATGCAAGACCTGATGCAATAATGAAAAGTACAGCTGGAAGAATTGCTGTTGAAATTGTACTTCCTTCAAGAAATGATGATACAAATGTACCTGCTTCAAGTCTTGTTGAGCAGAAACCACCAAGTGTCCATGCAAGAATAAGAATAAGAATTGCACCAACCATCATTTTAAAGCCTTGTGGAATACATTCTTCAAATTCTTTAAGTGTCATAATTTTTCTTGGAACATAAAGCAAGAATGTAAATATAAGAGCAGCAAATGAACCAAGCACAAGCCCTCTTGGAGCATCACAGCCTGCAAAAGCTTCAACAAAACTTACACCTTCAAAAAAACCACCTGTATAAATAAGACCTATTATACAGAAAATAATAAGTGCAATAACCGGAAGAACAAGGTCAATAACTTTACCATGTGGATTTGCTTTTATTTCTTCGCCTGTTGTTTCTTCACCACTAAAAAGGTCGCCATTTTGTGCGTTTATTTCATGTTTAGCCATACTGCCGAAATCAAAACCAGAAACACAAATATAAACAACCATTATAATTGTAAGAAGTGCGTAAAGATTAAAAGGAATGGTGTTTAGGAATAACTGGAAACCATCTCCTGTTGTATAACCGGAAACAGCTGCTGCCCAGCTGGAAATTGGAGCAATAATGCAAATAGGAGCTGCTGTTGCGTCAATAAGATAAGCAAGTTTTGCACGAGAAATATTAAAACGATCTGTAACTGGTCTCATAACAGAACCAACTGTAAGGCAGTTAAAATAGTCGTCAACAAAAATCAAAACGCCAAGTCCAACTGTTGCAAGAGAAGCTGCTTTTTTGCTTTTAATATGTTTGTTTGCCCATTCGCCATAAGCAGCACTTCCACCTGCTTTTGTCATAAGAGCAACCATAACGCCAAGAAATACAAGAAATATAAGAATGCCAATATTACCTGTACTGCCAAGTTTTTCGCTCATCATATCAAATATTGCATTTGTTGCACCTATTGGAGAAAAATCTGCATAAAGCAATGCACCTGAAACAATACCGATAAAAAGTGAAAAATAAACTTCTTTTGTTGCTAATGCAAGAGCAATAGCAATAATTGGTGGAAGAAGTGACCACGCTGTTCCTACAAAGTTCATAAATAATAATTCCTTTAATAAAATATTTTTAATATTTAAAATAAAAGTTCGATACTCTGCCTTGTAATCAAATAAAAAACCCTGATATTTTGAGATATCAGGGTTAAAATATGCCAAAATTAAATAGCAATATATTAAACAAGATAGCTCTCCACTTGCGTGACAGTCCGTTATATATTTTATAACGAACCAGAATAATAAGTTAAAACGAACCTACTATTCTTCGGCAAATCACCCTTTCTTTTATAACTGCCGTTTTGCATTGCTATAAAATACTATTGTTTTTTGCGCCTCTATCGAAAATTTATTTAATTTATAAGTCTGTTAGACTTTTTAGTAGTCTAACATAACAAATAAGTATTGTCAACAACATTTTAACAATTTGTTTTTTTTCATAAAAAATTACATAAAGTATTTATCTTTTAAGAAAAAAACTTTGTTTATATTAAAATCCACTTGATAACTATACTTTAATGGTGTATATTAGATTAGGACATTTATTATATTATAATATATTTGGAGAACTACAATGTTAGAACTTAAAAACGTATGCTATTCCGTTGAAGATGACGGCGGAAAAGACATTTTAAAAAATGTAAGTTTAAAAATAGAAGACAGATTTGTGGTTATCACCGGCCCAAACGGTGGTGGTAAATCTACTTTGGCAAAAATTATTGCAGGTATTATCAAACCAACAAGTGGGCAAATTTTGCTTGATGGTGTTGATATTACAAATATGTCTATTACAGAGAGAGCTAATCTTGGTGTAAGTTTTGCTTTTCAACAACCTGTGCGTTTTAAAGGCATAACAGTACATGACCTTATCTCTCTTGCAGCTGGTAAAAAACTTACAATCAGTCAAGCTTGTGAATATCTTTCTGAAGTTGGTTTGTGTGCAAGAGATTATATAAACCGTGAAGTTAACGGCTCGCTCTCTGGTGGTGAGCTTAAAAGAATTGAAATTGCAATGATTCTTGCAAGAGGCACAAAACTTTCTATATTTGATGAACCTGAAGCAGGCATAGACCTTTGGAGCTTTAATAGCCTTATAAAAGTATTTGAAAATATGCACAGAACAATCAAAGGCAATATTCTTATAATATCACATCAGGAAAGAATTCTTAACTTTGCTGATAAAATTGTTGTTATAGCTGACGGTGAAATAAGAAAAATCGGCAATAAAGATGAAATTATGCCGGAAATTCTTTCAGGCAGCAAACAAATCTGTGAACAGATTAAAGTTTAAAATTATAAGGAGAACGCAAAATGGATTTGGATATACTTCAAAAAGACCTTTTGGTTCAAATTGCAGATTTGCATGATGTTCCAGTTGGGGCTTATAATATAAGAGCAAACGGTATGGCTGCTGGCAGACAATCCACAGAAAATGTTGAAATTATATCAAAACTTGATAAACCTGGTATTGATATTATTATAAAAGCAGATACAAAAAACGAAACTGTGCATATTCCTGTTGTAATCAGTGCAACCGGTCACGCAGAAATTGTTTATAACGACTTCTTTATCGGAGAAAATTCAGATGTTACAATAGTTGCCGGTTGTGGTATTCACAACTGTGGCGACCAAGAAAGCAAACACGATGGTATTCATACTTTCCATGTTGGTAAAAATTCAAAAGTTAAGTATGTTGAAAAGCACTATGGTGAAGGCGATGGCAACGGCAAAAATGTTATGAACCCAACAACTATTGTCAATATCGCTGAAAACGGTTATCTTGAAATGGATACTGTTCAAATTAAAGGTATCGACAGCACAAATCGTGTTACAAAAGCTAAACTTGAAAAAGGCGCTACTCTTGTTGTTACTGAAAAAATTATGACTCACGGCAACCAAAGTGCTACAACAGACTTTGATGTTGCTCTTGATGGTGAAGGCAGTTCTGCTCATGTTGTGTCTCGTTCTGTTGCAAAAGATTCTTCAAAACAGTTGTTCTTATCAAACATAAACGGTAACAACGAATGTTCAGGTCATACAGAATGTGATGCTATTGTTATGGATAATGCAAATGTAAGTGCTATTCCAAAAATTATGGCAAACCACCCTGATGCAAGTCTTATTCACGAAGCTGCTATCGGTAAAATTGCTGGCGAACAGCTTATTAAGCTTATGACTCTTGGTCTTACAGAAAAAGAAGCAGAAGAACAAATTATCAACGGCTTCCTTAAATAAGAATTTATAATAAAAGGGGGCTTATGCTCCCTTTTTGATTTTATAATTTATTATGGTGAATTTATGTATGGTATAGGAACAGATATTGTAACAATTGAAAGAATTGCTAAAAGTATTGAGCGTGAAAGCTTTTTAAACAAGGTTTTTGGCAAAGAAGAGATTTCCCTATTTGTAAAAGATAATAAAATAAAAGTAAATTCACTTGCAGGAAATTTTGCAGCAAAAGAGGCTTTTGCCAAAGCTCTTGGTACAGGTATTCGTGGATTTAATTTAGACGATGTTCAAATTTTAAGAGATTCTCTTGGCAAGCCTTATTTTAAATTATCTGGAAGTGCAAAAGAAATTATTGATAGTAAAAATCTTGCTTGCCATATTTCCATTTCACACGAAAAAGACAAAGCAATAGCTTTTGTTATACTGGAAAATAAATAATTAAATAATTTATTCGTCTATTTTGTAAAAAATATTGACAAATATTATTTAAAGTAGTATCATAATATTTGCTATCAATAGCAAATATATATGCACCATTAGCTCAGTTGGTAGAGCAACTGACTCTTAATCAGTGGGTCCCGGGTTCGAGT
>JAHHUE010000010.1 GCA_020024155.1 Oscillospiraceae bacterium
AGATTCTATTAGAATTAGATAATTTGTATTAAATAAAAATTACTACCGTTTTATTTTAGTAGTCAGCATTTTTATGCTTTTTTTCTTAATCACACTTTATCTAACATCTGAACTGCTTTATCGTAGCCTGATTGTATAGCATGAGAGTATATATCTTTCCTGTTGTTGTAATGCTTGCATGCCCTAACCTATTAGCTACTGTTATAATTGGTACCCACAGCTATATTTGTAAAATTATTTTCAATCCTAAGATTTCTTATCATTTCATTGATTTTCAATTTTAATATCCTCCAAATAATTATAATATTTGTCTATATTTAACTTTAACAAATTTAGTATGTATTAGCAATTTACTCTTTGTTAATTTTAACCTAAAAAAATTAACTTAAAATTAAATATAAACAAAAAAGAATGCTGCCGATAATACGACAGCATTCTTTTTTATAAAGGGGTCTAATGACGCGAAAATTATAATTCTTCGCCACAGAGTTTGAGAAGTTCTTCCCAGCGTCTGTCAACTTCTTCCTGAATTTCAGCGATAAGGTGTTCGTTACCTTTTTTGAAGAGGTGTTTGAAACGACCTTGTGGTTTAAGGAAGTTTTCGATTGGCTGTTTTACTTTTGGTCTGTATGAAAGTTTGTATTCACCGTCTACAACTTCATAAAGTGGCCAGTAGCATGTTTCAACTGCCAATTTTGTGATTTCCATCATATCCTCAGAGTTGTATCTCCAACCACGTGGACATGGAGCAAGGATATTAAGGAAAGCAGAACCTTCTGTGTAAATAGCTTTTTCAGCTTTTTCGTGAAGGTCTTTAAAGTTACCAATAAATGTTGTCTGTGCAACATATGGAATATGATGAGCAGCGATAACTTCTGTCAAATCTTTTCTGTTTTGTTTTTTACCTGTGCTGCATTTACCAACTGCTGTTGTTGTTGTGTCAGCATATTTTGGTGTTGCAGATGAACGCTGGATACCTGTGTTCATGTAAGCACCATTATCATAACATACATAAACCATATCATGACCACGTTCCATAGCACCGGAAAGGGACTGGAAGCCGATATCATAAGTACCGCCGTCACCACCAAATGCGATGAATTTATATGTTTCATCGATTTTGCCTTTTTTCTTAAGTGCATAGTAAGCTGTTTCAACACCACTCATTGTAGCACCTGAGTTTTCAAATGCAGAGTGAATGAAAGAATCATTCCATGCTGTGTATGGATAGAGACATGTAGAAACTTCCAAACAACCTGTTGCAGAACCGATTACTGCTTTATCTTCTGGTTTTAATGCTCTAAGAACGCCTCTAACAGCAATACCTGCACCACAACCTGCGCAAAGTCTGTGACCGCCAGCCAAACGTTCTGGTTTATTCATTTCTTGTTTAAAATTGTAAGCCATTGCCTCTACCTCCTACTTTCTCAATCCAAGGTAATCGTAACCCATAGGTACGCAACCTGCTTCAACAGCTTCAAAGAGTCTGTCATAAGCTTCTTTAATGGATTCTACTCTAACATCACGACCACCAAGACCGTAAACGATGTTCAATACAACTGCTTTACTTCTGCCGTAAAGAGATGCTTTTGTATCTGCGCCCAAAGGACCACCAACACTGTTGTAACCTTCAGCTTTGTCCATAACAACAACGCCTTTAACGTTAGCAAGTGCTTTAACGATTTCTTCTTCTGGGAATGGACGATATACTCTGATTTTAACAAGACCAACTTTTTTGCCTTCTTCTCTCATTTCATCGATAGCAGCTTTTGCTGTACCAGCAGAAGAACCAATGATAACCATTGCGTATTCTGCATCTTCCATTCTGTATTCTTCAATCATGCCATATTTTCTACCAGAAATAGCTTCAAATTCAGCTGCAACATCCATAATAACTTTTTTAGCGTTATCAAGAGCAACTTTCTGCTGATATTTATGTTCCATATAGTAGTTAGCGATATCGTAAGGACCCATAGAAACTGATTCTTTTGCATTCAAGAGATAGTGTTCTGGTTTGTATTCGCCAACAAATGCTTTAACTTTTTCATCTTCCAAGAGAAGAATGTTTTCAACAGCGTGTGAAGTAATAAAGCCATCTTGACATGCCATAGCTGGAAGCTGTACATCTGGATGTTCAGCAATTCTTACACACTGAATGTAGTTATCGTATGCTTCTTGTGCGTTTTCTGCATAGATTTGGAGCCAGCCAGCATCACGAGCACCCATAGAGTCGCTGTGGTCGTTGTTGATGTTGATAGGACCTGTCAATGCACGGTTGATACAACACATTGTAAGTGGCAAACGTGAAGATGCTGCAACATAGAGCATTTCCCACATGAGAGCCAAACCACAAGAAGATGTAGCTGTAACTGTTCTTGCACCAGCAGCCTGAGAACCAATACATGCACTCATTGCGCTGTGCTCAGATTCAACAGCGATAAATTCTGTGTCAACAGAACCATTTGCAACGTATGAAGAAATGAACTGTGGAATTTCTGTTGATGGTGTGATTGGGAATGCAGGCATAACGTCTGGGTTAATCTGTTTGATTGCTATTGATACGGCTTCGTTGCCGGATAATCTTTCTCTTATAGCCATTTAAATTTCCTCCTATTCGCCGATTTTCTTGAATGTGATTGCATCAAATGGACATACTTTGTAGCAGATACCACAGCCTTTACAGTGGTCATAGTCGAAGTCAAGTCTCTTTGAGTCTACAACAGGAATAGCGCTATCTGGACATACTGGAACACAAAGCAAACATTGTTTACATTTGTCTTCGATAAATGTTGGAATTGCAACTCTCCATTCACCTGTATTGAAGTGTTCTGAGTTGCCGGAGCCGTAAATCATTCCGCCTGGTGTCATTTCGTGCCAAGCGTTCTGTTCATTAATATGCTTCATCAAATTATCTTTCATAAAGCTTTACCTCCTTAAGGGAAATTTTCAATGCTTCCATATTGCTGTCAATAACTTCTGGTTTTGAAGCAAATTTATGTTTCAAAGATGCTTCCATGTTGTTGAGGAATTCTTCATCACTCATAACGCCACTTGCTTTAACTACTGCTGCAAGCATTGGTGTGTTTGGAATGTTTCTACCAATTGTATCAACAGAAATTTTTGCTGCATCAATTGTGTAAACTTTACCTTTGTAACCTTTAAGCAAAGAAACGATTTCTGATGGTTCTTTTGCTGTGTTAATAACAATAGCACCATCTTCTTTAAGACCTGCTGTTACATCAACAGATTCAAGCAATGTTTCATCAACAACTGCTACATAGTCTGGGTAGTAGATGTTTGAGTGAACTCTAAGTGGTTCATTGCTTAATCTGTTGTAAGCTGTGATTGGAGCACCCATTCTTTCAGGACCATATTCTGGGAAGCCTTGAATGTAAAGACCTGTGCTGAATGCTACGTCTGCAAGGAGGAGGGAAGCTGTTTTTGCACCCTGGCCACCTCTACCGTGCCAACGGATTTCTGTAAGTTTCTTCATTGTAAATCCCCTTTCAAATTTTAGCAATTCTTTTTTATTGCCTTATATGTAAGCAATTTAATAAATTGCAATATTGGTTTATCTTCCAAATTATTATTAAATATAGCTATATATTCTATGGTAGTTAAACAATATCATAAAAAAAAGTTATATATAACCATACAATAATTATTTAGATTGTACGATTAGTATAATACAAAGAATGTGTTTTTGCAATAGACAAAAAGGCATGATATTTATAAAAAAATAAAAAATTTATTGCTTTATTAAATTTTAAATAAAAAAACATTTTATTTGTTTACAATTGTATTTCCATGGCGTACTTTTTTCATATTTTTTGTGCTATATGCATAATTTTAAATTAAAATTTTCTACATATACAATTCTTGTCATTTCTTAAAAATCGACAGAGCAATTATTGCTCTGTCGATTATAAAAACTATTTTTTACTATTTTGCAATAGATTTAACTTTTGATTCTGCCATATCATGTTCCCAATTCCATGGGTCTTTCTTCATAAGTCCATCAGCAAATGGGAAAATGAAAGATATAATCAATGCTATTGCCAAAATCCATTGATACCACAAAAGTGTAATAATTTCTACTGGGCTAACTACAAAGCCTGCTACTGCTGCGAGTGAACCTGCTGACAACAATTGTGCACCATAAGGAATAGCACCTTGGACAATACATGATGTAATATCCAAAATAGAAGCTGTTTTTCTTGGGTCAACTTTGTACTCTTGTGCAATACCTTTTGCGATAGGACCAACTATAATAATTGCAACTGTGTTGTTTGCTGTTGCCATATCAGCTGCTGCTGTCAAAGCTGCAATACCAATCTGTGCAGATTTAGGTCCTTTGATAAATGTTTGTATTTTGGCAAGAAGCCATTCCAATCCACCATTCTTTGTAACCATATATGACAAGCCGCCCATAAGCAATGAAAGAAGGAATACTTCTACCATACCTGAGAAACCTGCATAAATGTTTTGAGCAAATGTAAGAATTGTAAGTTCTCCACCAAACATACCAATTATACCAGCTGAGAAAATACCAACAGCCAATGTTAAAAATACATTAACGCCAACAACTGCAAGAACTAAAACAAGTATGTAAGGAATAACTTTTATAATATTGAATTGAATATTTTCAATTGCAACTGCATTTTCTGGACGGCCAAAAACAACAAGCAATATAATTGTTATAATAGCTGCCGGAGTTGCTATAAGCCCATTAACACGGAATTTATCTTTCATTTCACAGCCCTGGGTTCTTGTTGCAGCAATTGTTGTATCAGAAATCATTGACAAGTTATCACCAAACATTGAACCACCTATAACTGCTGCCAATGCTAATGGAACATTAAGACCTGCTTTATCTGCAACGCCACAAGCAATTGGCACCAAAGCTGCAATTGTACCCATTGATGTACCTGTTGCAACACCAAGAAATGCACCAATTACAAACAAACCAGCGATAAGAAATTGTGCCGGAATAAATTTAAGACCAAGATTAACTGTTGCATCAACACCACCCATAGCTTTTGCTACTGTTGAGAATGCACCTGCAAATAAGTAAACTGCAAGCATGATGATGATATTTTCTTCACCACAACCCTTAGCAAAGTCAGAGAACTTTTCATTGATTGAACCTTTAAACATTATAAAAGCAATTATTATAGCAATAAATAGTGCTACTGGTGAAGGAAATTGATAGAAAGCCATTTCTGTGCCTTTGGATTGTAATATTATACCTGCCCCAAGATAAATACCAACAAAGACCAGCAATGGAATAAGCGCAAGGCCATTGCCTTTTTTCTGATTATTACTCATTATAAAGTAACCTCCTAATTAAATTTTTAATATCGTTCTTTTTAAAGCTTATATTTTATAAATATTGTACTATAATATATATGGTATATAAATATACTATACTCACTAGATATTTATAAAATTCTACAATTATGAACTAATGATTAACGAACACACTACAAATTTATCATTTTCAATAATTGTTTACAACTTTAAGCTTTAATCTTTATTATATATTACCAAAAATTTTATATTATTACAACTATCGTTTTTTGATAACTAGTTATAGTTTTTTTATATATCATTTTAACTCTATTATCTATTTTTCATATAACTAGATATAGAAACAAAATACTAACACTATTTTGTTTATCGTGTTATTATAAAGGTGTAAAATAAACGCACAATAAAAAGTGATTAGTAACGTGAATTTATGTTAATTATGTCATATAAAATATTGATAACCAGTTAACATATTATACAACAATATAAATAATATGTAAATTACATATTATTTAATATAGTAAAATCGGTGTTTTGACGACACCTCAATCACAGTTAATATATTTTTTATAAAGGAGTTTTTTATTATGGATTACACAAACAAAGGTTTTGGTACAAGAGCTATTCACGCTGGTAATGTACACGACAAACAATATGGCGCTTTGACAATGCCAATTTATCAAACATCTACATTCGTATTTGATTCTTGCGAACAGGGTGCTGCAAGATTCTCTGGTAAAGAAGAAGGCTTTATCTATTCTCGTCTTGGCAACCCAACAACTGCTGTTCTTGAAGCAAAAATTGCAAATCTTGACGGTGCAGAAGCTTGTGCAGCAACATCTGCTGGTATGGGTGCTATTTCCTCAACACTTTGGACAGTAGCAAGAGCTGGTGCTCACATCATTGCTGACGGTACTCTTTATGGTTGTACTTACGCTCTTCTTGCTCATGGTTTGACAAGATACGGCGTTGAAGTTGACTTCATTGATACATCTGATATTGAAGTTTTGAAATCTAAACTTAAAGAAAACACAGTTGCTGTTTACCTTGAAACTCCAGCAAACCCTAACCTTAAAATCACAGATATTGCAGAAGTTGCAAAAGCTGCTCACGCTTACAACAAAGACATCAAAGTTATCTGCGATAACACATTTGCTTCTCCATATCTCCAATCACCACTTGCATTGGGAGCTGACGTAGTTGTTTATTCTGCAACAAAATACCTCAACGGTCATGGCGACGTTATCGCTGGTTTTGTTTCAGGTTCTAAAGAATTCATCAACCAAGTTAAAATGTTCGGTATCAAAGATATGACTGGTGCTGTTCTTGGTCCACAGGAAGCATTCCTTATTCTCCGTGGTCTTAAAACATTTGAAATCAGAATGCAGAGACACTGCGAAAACGGTAGAAAAGTTGCTGAATTCCTTAACAATCATCCAAAAGTTGAAAAAGTTTACTATCCAGGTCTTGAATCACATAAAAATCACGAAGTTGCTAAAAAACAAATGCGTGACTATGGTGCAATGATTTCCTTTGAAGTTAAAGGCGGTAAAGAAGCAGGTGCTAAATTTGTTAATAGCCTTAAACTTTGCACATTGGCAGTTAGCCTTGGTGATGCAGAAACATTGATTGAACACCCAGCATCAATGACTCACTCAACATACTCTGCTGAAGAACTTGCAAAAGCAGGTATCCCAGAAGGTCTCGTAAGAATTTCTGTTGGTCTTGAAAATGCTGAAGATATTATCGAAGACTTAGCACAAGGTTTTGAATGTTTATAATTCAATTCTTTTCTCTTTAAAATATCCATACAAATTTTTCGAAAGAAAACAGGGGTTATCCCTGTTTTCTTTTTTTGCATATAAAAAGCAATGCAATTAAGCACTGCTTTTATTTTTTATAAATAATTTTTATTTTTATGTCATATATATAGTTATAAATATATATAGGCGGTGTTTTATGAATAACGAATTCTCCATTTCAGGAACAAAAATAATTATGAGAAGACTTTTTAAATATGATATAGATGAAATAATAAATTCATATAAAGAATACGATAAACTATTTTATAATCCAATATCTAAAAATTTTTTAAAAAATGTATTGCTATATGGAGAAATATGGGGTGCTTTTTTTAACAACAAACTTATAGGATGTAACTATTTTTTCCCATTACATTCTGATTTTTTTAAAGACACAGACACATATTCTTCTATCACTGATTTTATTAACGAACCCTCTCAGTACTTGTATATGGGTTATGTTGCTATGGATAATGAATATTCAAAATCAGATTCTATGTATAAAGCATTTTTGAACATTGTCCAAATACAAGCTTTTAGACAAGGATACAAATATATTTTACATAGTATGCCAATAAAAATGTCAGAAAATATATCTGCTTTATTTAGTAATGATTATATTTTAATAAAAATTCGTGGTTTAGATTATCTTGTTGTGCATTATATATTTGTAAAATCAATTTTTTATGAAAATAGCATGTACAATATAGATAAAAATGAAAAAGATATACAGTTATGTATGGGAAATACAAAAGCTATATCAAAGCTTTTAGAAAATGGATATTGTGCTGTAAATATCGAAAATAATCCAGATGGAGATAATATAATTATTAAAAAATTAGTATGATATAATCACACCTTTATTCATTGCATAAAATGATGTAAGTCCTTTGCAATTTACAACAGTTATGTTTGTTGTATTGCATTTTTCTTTTATAATTTTTTTAAGTTTTTCAACAGCTGAATTATTATTGCAGTGATTTATTATAATTGGTTTGTTAGAAAGCTCTTTTTTATTTGCCATAAAGTCAACCATTGCGTTAAGAGTTCTGTCTTCTCCCCTTGTTTTTCCCACAACTTCAATTTCTCCTTTTGGTGTATTTTTTGCTATAACTCTTATTCCCAAATGTGATGCAACTATCCCAGTAACTGCATTCATTCTCCCAGTTTTAATAAGATTATCAAAATTTTCAAGGCTAAACACTACATTTAATTGGCTATTGTATTCATCAAGTTTTGTACATATTTCTTCAAAGCTTAAATTTTTACCAATAAGCTCATCAGCTTTTTTAGCAATAAGAATCATTGCTCCGGCTGTTGAGTGGGTGTCAATAACATATACTTTTTTATCTGGATATTCTTCTTGCAACATATCTTTTGCAAGTCTTGCAGAGTTATTTGTACCACTTAATGCACCTGTCATAGTGATACAAATAGAATAATCAGTATCTATGTAATTTGAAAAAAATGTTTCAGGAGATGGGCAAGCAGATGAGGACGCTCTTTTCTCTTTATGCATTTCTGATAAAAGTTGTTCTACATTTATATTATCATCATCAATAAACTCTTTTTCACCTACAATAATTGTAAGCGGTGCAATTTTTAAATTTGCATTTTTAAAAATTTTATCTGATGTTTTAAGGTCACAGCTTGAATCCATTATAATATTCCATTTCATATAAACACACCTCTTTTTAAATACTTTTCAATCTAGTTTTCAAAACTATATTATACTATATACTTAATTATGTCAACTGTTAAATAAAACATTGACAAATAAGCGTATATATAATAATATTGTTATGAGGTGATTTTTAATTATGGATAATTTTAATAATTTTCATATGCCAAGATATGATGAAATACCTGATATAGATTTATATATGGACCAACTTTTAATATATATAGACAAAGTTTTATTGCCTTTATCAATAAATAATCAAGAAAAAATCCTTACAACATCTATGGTTAATAACTATGTAAAACAAGGGTTGCTTCCTCCAACAGTAAAAAAAAGATATTCTCGTGAACATGTTGCACGCCTTATTGAAATATGCATTGCAAAGCAAGTTCACTCTATTACAGAAATAAGCCGTCTTTTAGATGTTCAAAATGCTCTTTTTGATATTGAAACAGCTTACAATTATATCTGCACAGAACTTGAAAATGTTTTATTAAGCACTTTTTCTAACAAGCCTTTACCGGAAGATTCTGCAATATGTAATCAGGATGCAAGGCTTTTAGTGCGTGATACAACAATTGCTTTTGCGCATAAATTGTACACTCATAAGCTTTGTGACGAACTTTTTAATAAATATGTTAATAAATAACAAAATCCACTTTGATTTCTCAAAGTGGATTTTTTATATTTGTACTAATTGGATATAAGTTGTTTTGTATCCATAGAATAAACTAATGTTCCATCAATAGCTGTAACATTATACTGTCCTGCATATTTCTCAAAATTCTCAATTGCCTGTGTATGTGGATGCCCGTATTCGTTATCAATCCCAGCTGAAATTGCAACAAAATCTGGTTGAATTACCTTTAAAAATTCTTCTGTATTTGCATTTGATGCACCGTGATGCCCTGCCGTAAATAATGTAACTTTATTAGAAAAACATTCAAGTAATCTCTTTTCATAATCACTGTCGCCATCTCCGGTATTTAAGAATGTAAATCCATCCTGTATAAATAAAGTTGCAACAGAAGTATTATTTACGCCATCATTATTATATGTATGTTCAAGAACTTTCAACATACCATTTCCAATAAGAAATATATTATTTTTCATTGCAGTGCATAGTTTAAATTCCCCATTTTCAGCTCTGCTTTTAAGAATATCATAAATATCAGCATCTAATCTATTTTTATCAATAGCATTAGGTATCAAAATTTTCTTTACTTCAAAATTATCCAAAACATTTAAAACCTGATTAAAATGGTCATCGTGAAAATGAGTAATTACCAAAAGGTCAATCTCTTTTACACCCTTGCTATTAAGATAATCAATAATTTTATCGTGTCCTAAATCTTTTTCTCCTGCATCAATAAGACAAAAATGCCCATTACTTGAAATCAATATACTTTCTGCTTGTCCAACACTTATTACAGAAACTGTATTTTCTTTGGTAGTTTCAACATTTTTATGCTTATAAAATATTTTATCGCTACCAAAAAATATAGTGTGAACAAAAACTATCAAAAACACTATAAGAAAATAAGCTTTTCCGATAGTTTTTAATGAGCATTTACCTTTTATTTTCTTTTCCTCCACTGCTCATCTTGCATTTTTTTATTTCTTTTTTGAATTTCCTGCCAGTTTTTAACCGGAGCATTTTTTCGTTTTGAACTATTCATAGAGTAGTTTATTTCTGATTTTGTCTTTTTTGAACCAAGCAAAACCGGAATTAAATCCTCTCTGTGAACCATTTTTAACGCTTGTAATACAGTCTGAGAATTTTTAGGAAGATAATATTGAAGCAGTGCTCTTTGCATTGCTTTTTCTTTTGGGTCTTTTGCAACATATACAGGTTTTAAAGTATATGGGTCAAGACCAGTATAATACATTGATGTTGAAATTGTACCAGGTGTTGGATAAAAGTCTTGAACCTGCTCTGGTCTTATTTTATGCTTTGCAAGATATTCTGCCAACTGAACAGCGTCTTTCAAGGTACTACCTGGGTGACTACTCATAAGATAAGGCACAAGATATTGTTCTTTGCCTATTTCTTTTGTCAGTTTATAAAATTTATTTTGGAATTTATCATACAGCCCAAGACCTGGTTTTCCCATATGTTCAAGTGTTTTTGGTGCAAAGTGCTCCGGAGCAACTTTAAGCTGACCACTTACGTGATGCTTAACAATTTCTTTAAAAAAATCATCGTTTTTATCGTGCATCATATAGTCATATCTTAAACCACTGCGAACAAAAACTTTTTTTACACCTTCAACTGCTCTAACTTTTCTGAGCAACTGTATATAGTCAGTATGGTCAACTTCAAGGTGTGGGCATGGAGTTGGTGCAAGACATTTTCTTTCTGGACAAAGACCTTGTGTAACCTGTTTTTTACAACTTGGAATACGAAAATCAGCAGTTGGACCCCCAACATCGTGTATATATCCCTTAAAGTTTGGACTTTGTGCAATTTGTTTTGCTTCCTTAACAACACTTTCGTGGCTTCGGCTTGTAACAAAGCGTCCTTGGTGCATTGTTATTGCACAGAAGTTACAACCACCAAAACAACCACGATTATGTATAATTGAAAAAGAAACTTCTTGAATAGAGTTAAGCCCACCTTCTTTATCGTAAATAGCAGGATAACTGCGTGTAAATGGCAAATCGAACAATTTATCAAGCTCAGCACGATACAAAGGTCTTGTTGGTTTGTTTTGAACAAGATAAACATCATTGCCTTGCTTTTGAACAACCACTTTACCGTTTATATGGTCTTGATTTTCCATTTGAACTCTTGTGGCTTTTGAGTAACTTATTTTATCTTCGCTTACCTTTTTAAAACTTGCACACTCAGCATATCCAGTTGGAAGTTCATATTGATGTGCAAGATAACAAGTACCTGGTATATCGTGAAGTGTACTTATATCTTCGCCATTAGCAAGACGAGTTACAATTTCTTTTGTCTGTCTTTCACCCATACCAAAAGTGAGCAAATCAGCTCCACTGTCAACAAGAATTGATGGCATAACTGTATCTGACCAATAGTCATAATGAGCAAATCTTCTCAAGGATGCCTCTATACCACCGATAATGACAGGCAAATCCGGATAAGCCTCTTTTGCAAGCTTTGTGTATACAGTAATGGCTCTGTCCGGACGTTTACCTTGTTTTCCACCTGCTGAATAGTCATCTGTTTCTCTGCGTCTTTTTGCAACAGTATAATGTGTAACCATACTGTCAACATTACCACTACCTATTAGAAAGCCGTATTTTGGCTTACCAAATCTTTTGAAATCTTCACAGTTATCAAATCTTGGCTGAGGCAACACACAGACATTAAATCCCAATGCATCAACTATTCTTGAAATTACTGCTGTGCCAAAGCTTGGATGGTCAACATAAGCATCTCCACCAACAACCACAAAGTCAGGTTGCTCAAAGCCATACTCCAACATTTCTTTATATGTTATAGGTAAAAGTTTATTGTTCATTGTTAATCATCATCTCCAACCATTGATTTTTTGTAATAAGAACTTGTCTTGGTTTGCTTCCTTCGTATGGGCCAATTATTCCCATTTCTTCCATTTCGTCCATAATTCTGGCAGCTCTTGCGTAACCAAGTTTAAGTTTTCTCTGCAAAAGTGATGTTGATGCTTGTCCCATATCAACAACAACTTCTATTGCTTTTTCTATCATTTCATCTTTTTGTTCATCACCATTAGAACTTGAAGAAGAACCTTTTGATGTTGCAGATGCTATCTGTTCCATAGACGAAATCATTTCTTCGTTATATGTTGCAGTATAATCTTTTTTGATAAATTCAATAATATTTGCAATTTCACTATCTTTTACATAAGTACCTTGAACTCTTATAGGTTTTGATGCACCAAGTGGCAAGTAAAGCATATCGCCCATACCAAGTAATTTTTCTGCACCACCTGCATCAAGAATTGTACGGCTATCTATCTGTGAAGATACTGCAAAAGCAATTCTTGCCGGAATATTTGCCTTGATAAGACCTGTAATAACATCAACTGACGGACGCTGTGTTGCAACAATAAGGTGCATACCGGCAGCTCTTGCTTTTTGTGCAATACGGCATATATAGTCTTCAACTTCTTTACCTGCAACCATCATCAAGTCAGCAAGCTCGTCTATAATGATTGCTATATATGGAATTTTTTCAAGGTCATCTCTTGTTTCAGCAAGTTTATTATAACTTTTTATTTCTCTTACGCCTGTTTCTGCAAAAAGTTTATATCTTTTTTCCATTTCTGCAACAGCTGTTCCCAGCGCACCTGCTGCTTTTTTAGGTTCTGTAACAACTGGCATAAGCAAATGTGGTATACCGTTATACTCTGCCAATTCAACAACCTTAGGGTCAACAAGGATAAGTTTAACTTCATCAGGTGAAGAGTGATACAAAAAGCTTGTTATAATTGAGTTTACACAAACAGATTTACCACTACCTGTTGAACCTGCAATAAGTAAGTGAGGCATTTTTGTAAGGTCAGCAACAACAACGTCCCCTGCAATATCAACGCCAAGTGCAATTGAAAGTGGACTTGCTGATTCCTTAAATTCCTTGCTTTCAAACAAAGTACGAATATTTACAGTTGAAGATGCTTTGTTTGGAACTTCTATACCAACGGCTGCTTTGTTTGGAATTGGCGCTTCAATTCTAACACCACCGGCAGCAAGGTTTAAAGCTATATCGTCTGCAAGGTTTGTAATTTTGCTTATTTTAACTCCTGCAAGAGGTTGAAGTTCATATCTTGTTACGGCAGGACCACGAGATATATCTATAATTTTTGTTTTTACGCCAAAACTATCCAATGTATCAACCAAAAGCTGTGCATTTGTTTTAAGCTCCTTTTGAATATCGCCTTGGCTCTTATTTGCAGATTTTTCAAACAATGTAATTGGAGGTTTTCTATAAACATACTCAACAACTTCAACATTATTTTCTTCATTTGGTTGTTCTGAGTTATCTGTATTTTTTGTTTCTGTTACAGTTTCTGTTTTGCTTGTTGGTTCTGTAATATCAACAGTTTCTTTTAGTTGAGTTTCTTCGCTATCTGTATTAGAAGTAAGATTGAGTTTTTTCATTATTTCTTCAATCTTCTGCTGTTCTATGCGTTTATTTTCTTGAACTTGGTCAAATGTTTCTTGATAATTATTAACATCAATTATATTTGTGTTCTCAGTTGTATCTTCTGTTTCAATAGGCTCATCAATCTCAAAATCAATTTCTTTGTGTTTTGCTTTTGCTCTTTCATATTGCTCTTTATCAGCTTGTTTAGCAAGTCTTGCTTGTTCTCGTGCAGCACGATTTTCTTTAATGGACTTTTCCATATCTTGCTTTTGCTTTTCTGCACTATCTCTTGTTTTCTTGTAAATATCATAAGGGGTTGTATCTGTTATAAACATTGCAAGAACTGTTGTTATAAGCGAAAGTATAACTGCTGTTGGAGCGATGCCAAGTGCTTTAATAAGCGGCAATGTTATAAGACCTGCAACCCAACCACCAGAAAAGGACATTGGTTTGCCTTGTTTATAAAGGCCTGTAAAAGTGAGTATTCTTGCATCTTCCGGTGTAAAAGCAGTTTGTAAAATATGTATAAGACTTGCGCATAAAAATATAAAAAATGCAGATTGAACTATTTTCCATTTAACAGGTTTGTTTATGGCTGTAAGTATGGCAAGATAAATAAGAATTACACCTATGAAATAATTAGTAGTACCAAATATTCCAAAAGTTATTTTTCTAATACCTTCCCACACAGCTTGCCCTTGTAAAAAGCAAATGCAAAGCCATAAAACGCCAATAGCAAACATAACAATGCTCCATGAGCGATTTATCTCTGTTTTATTTGTATCTTTTTTTGATGGTCTTCCTCTTTTTTTACTAGAAGTATTACTTTTTGCCATAATTTTTCTCCATTTTAATAAACAGTAAAGCTAATAATTTCAGATAATATATGTAATGGGCATAAATGCCCAATTTTAATTTAAGTTTACATTATATGATAACATATTTACATAGAAAATAAAAGAGAAAGCTTTTTTGTGTGCCAATAAGTGACAATAGTTAATTTATTTTTCTATTTCCTTATACAGATAATCAAGTGCATCGCCAATATATCCAATTTGGTCTATAAGTCCCTCTTTAACTGCCATATTTCCGTCAAGACAAGTACCCATATCCATAATTAAATCTCCATTTTTCATCATCAGTTTGGAAAATTTTGACTTTGAAATATCAGAGTTTTCAGCAACAAAATTCGTCACTCTTTCCTGTATTGAATCAAGATAGTTCATTGTTTGATTTGTTGCAAGAACTGTTCCGCTATGACGCACCGGATGCACTGTCATTGTAGCAGTTGGAACTATAAAAGACCTCTTTGCGCTGACTGCAAGAGGTATGCCTATTGAGTGTCCTCCACCAAGCACAAGACTTGCTGTTGGTTTTGTTATTCCTCTTATAAGTTCTGCTATTGCAAGGCCTGCTTCCACATCTCCTCCAACAGTGTTCAATATAACCAAAAGTCCTTTAATTTCGGGGTCTTCCTGTACTGATATAAGCTGTGGAATTACATGTTCATACTTAGTTGTTTTCATCTGATTATTGGACTCAAAGTGACCTTCAATTTGTCCTATAATAGTTAAACAATGTATAGGATATCTGCCTTTGGTGATGTTTACAAGCCCTTGCTCATTGTTCATATTTTCTTGTTCTGAATGTTCCATATTACAACCTCCTTTTGTTTATCTTATTATGTACAAAAAAACCATAGATTATGAAATTGTGTAAATTTGTGTAAAGTTGTTTAAATATTTGACAAAGTATAATAATGCTTATATAATAATTCTTAATGATTATGTATATATATGAATTTAATTATTATAAATAAAATCTATTCAATCAAAGGCGGTATTTTATGTCAAATTCAAAAGTTTCCTTGCCCGTTATCAGACGATTACCACGCTATTTCAGATATATCACAGAACTTAAAGCATCCGGCAAAACAAGAGTATCTTCAAGTCAGTTAGCTATATTTATGGGTTCAACACCTAGTCAGGTTCGCCAAGACTTTAACTGTTTTGGTGGTTTTGGTCAACAGGGTATTGGTTATAGCGTTGATTTGCTTTATGATGAAATTGAACATTTGTTGTTTCCAAATAATCATATTGACGCTGTTCTTATTGGTGCTGGCAGTCTTGGTGCTACAATTGCAAACTTTGTTTTAACTGAAACTGAGGGCGTTAACCTTAAAGCAATATTTGATAACAATCCAAATATTATTGGAAAAAATATGAGCAACATCAAAATTTTTGATGTTAACACTCTTGTAAATTATTGTAAAGAAAATAAACCTGATTTAATTATCATCTGTATACCTAAATCCGGTGCCGAAGAACTTGCACCTATAATTGTTGAAACCGGTGTTAAAGGGCTTTGGAATTTTAGCCACTACGATTTCAGCGTATACGACAAATCATTGATTGTTGAAAATGTTCATCTTAGAGACAGTCTTATGGCTCTCTCTTACAGAATAAATCATGTTGAAGAGGAATAATTATGACAAAATGGACTATTGTATGTGATTCATCATGTGATATATTATCAATTGATAATATTGCTCCTGACTGCACATTCAAGATTGCACCTCTTAAAGTAAATTTTGGTGACACGATTTTTGTGGATGATGAAACACTTGACCGTGAATCTCTTATTCGTCATGTTACCAACAGCAAAGGGGCTTCTGGCTCTGCGTGCCCTGCACCTTTTGACTGGCTTCAATACTTTGAACAGGCAGAAAATGTTATTGCAATTACAATTTCAAATAACCTTAGTGGGTCATATAACTCTGCAATGGTTGCAAAAGAAATGTTTTTGGAAAAATATCCAGACAGAAAAATTCATGTAGTTAATAGCCGTTCAGTTTGTGGTTCTATGGTTTTGCTTGCAAAAAAAGTTAACGAACTCATTGCAAAAGGCTTATCTTTTGACGAAGTTGTAAACGAAATTGAAACATATAACAATGATATGCAACTTGTTTTCTGCTTACAGAATTACAATACACTTATTAAAAACGGCAGAATGAATCCACTTGTTGGAGCTGTTGCTTCTGCACTTGGCATTCGTGCAATTGCAATAAAATCACCTCTTGGAGAAATTAAAGTTGTTTCAAAACAAAGAGGCGATAACAGCACATATAAATATATGGTTAATCTTATGGCTGAAAAGAAAAATCTTTCCAATATTCCTATCTATATTAACCATTGCGAAAACGAAGCAGGTGCAAATATCATTAAAAATATGCTTATGGAAAATTATGGCTGTAAAGATATAACAATACTCAAAACAAGGGGGCTTTGCTCTTATTACGCAAACCTTGGTGGTATCATAGTTTCTTACTAATAAAAATATGGTCTGTATCTTTTTGGGTACAGACCTTTTTATTTACGCAAAAAGACTATATCTTTTGATATAGTCTTTTATTTTTAATAATATTCATTTATTTCTGAACCTGCAAAAAAGTGCAATTTCATTTCTTTTGAAAGATATTCTATGGCTTTTAATCCCCATACACTACTGCCTTTATCATCAAGTTTTGGAGAATATGCACATATACCAAAGTTCTCTTCAACTGCACACAATATTCCACCACCAACACCACTTTTGGCAGGAATACCAACATTTATTGCAAATTCTCCACTGCCGTCATACATACCACAAGTTACCATAAGAGTTTTTACAATTGTAACTATCCAATCTTCAACAATTCTTTCGCCTGTAAATATATTTACTCCATCATTTGCAAGAACACTTCCAAAATATGCAAGGTCTATTGCGTTAACTTCAACAGAACACATTTTAAAGTATATATCAACTGTTTCTTCAACATCTTTTTCCAATACACCTTCACTTTTAAGAAGATACGCCATTGCTCTGTTTCTGTTTCCGGAAATTCTCTCTGAAAGATAAACTTTTTCAGAAAGATAAATATCATCTCTGTTACAAAGTTTTCTTGTTAATTCAAGAAAACTGGCAAAAGGAAATTGAGTATCAATTACTCCAACAACTGCAATTGCACCTGCATTTATCATTGGATTTAATGGTATATGTGTCTTTGTTTCAAGCTTCACTATTGAGTTAAATGGGTCGCCTGTTGGCTCAACCCAAACCTTAGAGAAAACTTTTTCCTTACCGGCTGTCTGCAAGGCAAGTATCAAACTTATTGTTTTTGCAATACTTTGTATTGTGAAAAGCTTTTGGCAATCTCCTGCTGTATATATTTTTTTGTTATTTGCCACAACAGCAATGCCAAGTGCATCTTGGTCAACATTTGCTAATTCAGGTATATAATCTGCAACTTTTCCATTATTTTCGAAACTTTTTGCATACTGCAAAGATTGTTCTACAACTTTCTGTAAATCTTTTGGTGATGATTTATTCATTGTTAAAATCCTTCTTTTACTTATATATTAAATAATATATCAATTAGAATTAAATTTTTCAATATTTTTATCTATGCAATACCAATTCTACGCAGTAAATACATAATAACTAACAACAAAATTTTACTTGTTTAATTAAAATCTTGCCAACAAACATAAAATAGCTATATGAGCCGGATAAAACCAGTATTTTATATATTGATATGTCTTACTATCATAACCTCTTTGCTCATTATAAAGCCAAATAGGTATAAGTGCAAATAATGCCAAACCCTGCTGAGAAATTGAAATTTTTGAACCAAAAATCATAATTTCAAAGAACATACCGCCAAGCATTTCAACATTAAGATAGAATAATGTTAAAAATTGTGCAAGATAGCTCCACCACTTTTTCTGATTAAAGAAATAAAAGGTCAAAACTGTTAAAACACCTGCACCTTTATAGTCCACCATTGCAATTGTACCAATAAACCAACCCAAAATCACTGTAATAACAGCTGTTAAAATACTAATCCACAACTTGCCCTTTTTTCTCATTTTCTCATTCAAATGAATAAGACTAAGTGCAATTATAAATGTCCAAAGCACATTTTGGTCAAAAGGATATATCAAATTACCACCTGTCATATAGTTAAAAGGTATTTCTGATATAATTGCAAATATAAGTAATCTTTTTATGTACTTTTTAAAGTTTTTAGTATGGAAATACCCTTCTGATATCATAAAAGCAAATATAGGAAATGCCAGTCTGCCAATGCTTGTCATCCAGTTGTTTCCTGCTATATTTGTTGCCCATAAGTGGTCAATAAACATAAGTATCATCGCCATTACTGAAAGTGTAAATGAAGATAATCCAAATTTCTTTTTCTCTGTCATATTAAAACCTCATATAAATAAAAGAAAGACTATAATAGTCTTTCTTTTATTATACCATATTTTTTTAATTTTAGCCTGTTATTCCATATTTTTTTTCTACATCCCTTTTTACAAATTCAGGAGCATTTTCATAAGACATAACATATTGCATAGTTTCTGTTAAGTTTTCATTTGAATTATAACTTGTTGGAATAAATACAACACTAAAATATATACCGTTTATTGAAGGTCTATATAACATACTTGAAGTATTTTCAGAAATTTCTTTTATCATTTCCAAATCTTCATAAATTATTGTTTGTACATCCATCATATCTTTCATCATATAATATTCATCATAATAATATTGACCAAGTGGAGTATATAGGCTTTTGCTCATATATATGTCATGACTTACACCAACAACTGCTTTAACATCTTCTGGTATGTTAATTGTTGTGTATTGTTCAAGTCCTAACTCTTGTAATGCTTTTATAGTGTTTATATTTGACTCTGTAACATTAAATATAACATTTTCGTATTTTTCAAAAGTCTGTTTATTCTTTTTGTCAAATACAGATTTATAATTTACTTTTATTTGTGCCAATATATTGCCTTTTTGCTGACATCTCATTTGACTTGTATAGTTCAATGTATCTTGAGCAATTGCGTTATAAAGCAATTCTTTACCTGCATCATCAAGTTTTATTTCCTGGTTATTTCTGCCAAATGAATCTTTTATATTAAAGCTTTCAACTTCTTCAACTGATTCATGTAAAACCGGATAAAGTGCTGTTTTAAATTCATTTGTATCTTCAAGTTCAAGCAATTTTTTAGCTACATTTGAAGACAATGATTGATAGTATACACGACTTACAGTTTTACCATTTTTAAGTTTATATTCAAAAGTTATATCCATATATGATTTTTGAATATCTAGATTATCTTTTTCATCAACCATTGTTTTATGAATTTCTGTTACCAAAGAAATTGAATTTTCTTCTTTAAGCTTTACCTCATTGTTATATGATGATTGAATATTAGAATTATTTGACGAAATATTGTAAAAAAATGCAGATTTATTTTCATCATTATATTCAATATCTAGATCATCAAAAGATAATATCGAACCATAAATTCCAACATAACCAACATTTACAGACTCAACATCTTTTGCTTCTGGCACATATTCTTCTTGTGATTTAAACACAGCATTTGAACCAAATATAAATACTACTGCAATTACAACAGTTATAACTGCATTTATAATAAATTTTTTATTTATAGATACACTTCTTGATAAAATTGCGTTAAATACGAGAAAAATTACTACAACAAATAAACAACTTGGAAGTAAAATACTGTTTACAGTTTCCTTTTCTGTGTTAAAAGCTCCAAAAATGTTGTGGTATACATAACCAAACAATATACCTCCACCAACACTTGTTGCCATAATTATAAATTTATATAACAAATTTTTTGTTGCAACGCTTTGTGCCATTTCACTTTTTCTTTTTGCATAAATATAACAAGCAAACGCAAGTATTGCTATTGTTGCTACAACATATACAATTGTAAGTATCGTTGAAAAAGTAACTTGTTCTGGGGCAAATGTTTGATACATCATTACGGCTGGTGAAAATTTAAATGTCTTTAATATAATTCGTTCAGCATTACCAAAACCATAGCTATATGTTTGTGAAAGAACAACTAAAAGAAATGTATATGCCGGAACTATTGCCATAAACCCAACTGAGAAAATTGCACTATCTAAAGTTGTTGCACAACAAACACAACAGAAAAATGTTATTGAAACGATAAGTACTGTAAGAAGTGCAACTCGTAAAAACTCTATAAATACTGGCATTAAGGGATGGTCAATCATCATTTTGCCAAAAACAGCAACCGTTGTATAACAGATTAATTGAGTTAATAAAAGTGTTGTAATTGCTGCTGTAAAGTTTGCCAAAAGGTGTTGATGTCTTTTTACTGGCAAAGCGTGGAACACATCAACTGCTCTTTTATTATGCATAAATCCGTTTGAAACAACAGATATGATAATTGCACCACCAATAACAAATATAAAGTAAAAAAAGACTGACATTACTGTATATATTCTAGCTACACCATTAAGAGAACTGAAATATCCATATTTTACCTGATTTGAAATTTCTGATATATATGGCACAGGAAATGATATAAAGCAAAGAATAGCGTATAAAAAGCTTATGCCACTAATTCTTCTAAGTGCATTTTTATATAATGATAAAAACAATTTTTGACTAGAATAAGATGTTGTCTGTGTCATAACCAACAGCCTCCATTTCATACACAAATACTTCTTCCAATGTTAATGGAATATAATCAACAAAAACAGGATTGTATTTGCTGATAAATGTTTCTGCTTCTTCACAGCTCATTGCACAAGCAATTGTATATACACTGCCGGAACTTTTAACGGAAAGTATTTTTTCATTTTCAATGCTTTCAATATTTACATATTTAGGGAAAGCAATTTGAATTTTACAGAATTTATCACTAATTCCGTCAACAGAAATTTCTTTAACCAATTTACCTTTATTTAAAATTCCAACAGTATCACAGAAATCTTCAAGCTCTCTAAGGTTATGGCTTGAAATTACAACTGTCATATTTCTTTCAATTACTTCTTCTGCAATAAGTTTTCTAACTGCAACTCTGATAACTGGGTCCAAACCATCAAAAGCTTCGTCCAAAAGCAGATATTTTGGCTGACAGCTTAAAGCAAGGATTATAGCTGCCTGTCGTTTCATACCCTTTGAAAAGTTTTTAACTTTTGCTTTTCTTTCAATAGGAAAACGACTTACAAGTTTTTCATATTTTTCTTGGCTCCATGTTGGATATATATCCTTAAAAATATGTGTCATATCTTCAATACTGCTGTTTGGCAGAAAATACATATCATCACTTACAAAAAATACTTTTGATTTAGCATCTATATTTTCAAAAACATTTTCTCCGTCAACTTCAACACTGCCACCATCTGGATAATAAACTCCACACACTGTACGCAAAAATGTACTTTTACCACTACCATTTGTGCCAACAAGTCCATATATCTTGCCTTCATCAATATTTATGTTAAGGCTATCTACTGCTCTTTTGCTTTCAAATGTCTTAATAAAATCATTAGCATTTATCATAACTAATCCTCCTCTGAATATACTTTCTCTACACAAGATATAACCTTTTCTTTTGGTACATTTCCTCTTTTAAGGTGTTTACAAATCTCTTCAAGGCTATCTAGCTCTATATCTATTTGTTTTTTCTGAACAACTTTTATATCAGAAACAAAACTTCCTCTACCTGCAATTGAGTAAATTATTCCCTCTTTTTCCATATCTTGATAAGCTTTTTGAATTGTATTAGGGTTTACGCCCAATTCTTTTGCCAATGACCTTACTGACGGAAGCTGGCTATCTTGCTCCAATACACCCGCCATTATCATTTCAAGAGTTCTGTTTTTAAGCTGTTCATATATTGGTATTCTACTTTTTAAATCCAATATAAACATAAACTTTACCCCCCGTTTAATTCTGTACTATGTTAAATAATACAGTTGGTACAGTTATATATTAAACAATAATTTACATTTTGTCAACATTTTTTTTAAACTTTGCAATTTTATATATAAATAGTTATTTTTTTACATAAAATTACTGATTTATACAAAAAATACACCTCTTAGCTAAGAGGTGTATTAAATATTAAATTATTTCTTTATAATTTGTGGACCTTGTGTTGTATCTTTAACTTCATATCCCAAACTTGCAAGTTCATCTCTTATCTGGTCAGCTCTTGCCCAGTTCTTTTCTTTTCTTACAGCAGTTCTTTCTTCTACCAAAACTTTAACTTCTGTTGGAATTTCATCTGTATTTCTGTTATATAAAATACCAAGAACATCTGCAAGTTCATCAAATATTTTTGCTGTATATTCAAGAGCATTTTTAGATTGTTCTTTACCATCAACATTGATAACTGTTACAAGTTCAAACAATTTAGAAAGTCCGTCAGCAGTATTAAGGTCATCATTCATAACTTCAATAAATTCTGCTTTTGCTTTATCAGCAGAAGATTTTATATCTTCTTTTCCTTCTCCTGCGTGGCTGATAAGAAAATCAAGGTGTTCTCTTGCTGTATAAAGTCTTTCAAGACTTGATTTGCACTGTTCAATTATCTCTCTTGTAAAGTTGAGTGGTGAACGATAATGAGCTGTAAGAAGGAAATAACGGATAACTTCGTAACCATATTCATTAGCAATATCACGCACTGTAAAGAAGTTATTAAGGCTCTTTGACATCTTTTGGTTATCAACATTAAGAAAAGCATTGTGCATCCAATAATGTGCAAAAGTGCAATTGTTAGCACATTCACTTTGAGCAATTTCGTTTTCGTGATGTGGAAAAATAAGGTCTTCACCACCACAGTGAAGGTCAATTGTTTCACCAAGATGTTTTCTGCTCATTGCAGAACATTCAATATGCCAACCTGGGCGACCTTCTGAGAATGGAGATTCCCATTTTGGTTCGCCTGGTTTAGAAGCTTTCCAAAGAGCAAAGTCTGCTGGGCTTTCTTTTATTTCACCAACAGCAATTCTTGCACCGCTTTCAAGGTCTTCAAGTGGCTGATGACTAAGTTTACCATATTCATTAAAACTGTGAACACGGAAATATACATCACCATTTTCTGTTTTATATGCGTGACCTTCTTCAATAAGTTTTTCTGTAATATCAATAATTTCAGGAATTGTATCAGAAACTCTTGGTCTTGCAGTAGCAGGTTTTACATTAAGACCTTTAAGGTCTGTGTAATATTCTTCTTCATATTTTCTTGCAACAGTTTCAAAGGTTGTACCTTCTTCGTTTGCTTTTTTGATAATTTTATCATCAATATCTGTAATGTTGGAAACATATTTTACATCATTTCCCATATATTCAAGATATCTGCGAAGAGTATCAAAAATAACAGCAGGACGAGCATTGCCTATATGAACATAGTTGTAAACAGTAGGTCCACAAACATAAATTTTATATTCGCCTTCTTTAATTGGCACAAATTCTTCTTTTTTTCTTGTAAGAGTATTAAATACTTTCATGTGTTCCATAATCATTCTCCTTATAATTTTAATTATATTTCAATGTTGTAATGTTACCATTAAGAATAAAATTCTAAAACTATTAACCTATATAAAATAAAAACGCCCTCATCTGTCACAGACAGACGAAGGCGGTAATACCACGGTTCCACTTCGATTTATAACTTTAGATTCCGATAACGGCGGAAAACCGCACAAAGCTAATATTTATAAAAGTTCGCCTTGTGTGCTTTCAAGTGCATTGGGCAGTTTATTTTCTTTAAGATGCTCTCAGCGGGTCACATCTATTCTCTGTTAAAGTTTTACACTGCTTACTATTCTTGATAATAACGCATTTCACATATATTATTATGATAACAACAAAGTTATATTTTGTCAATATAATCATTTTTTATAAAACAAAAACTCTCTATATAAGAGAGTTTTCGATAAATTATTTTGCATTTTTAATAAGGTCAAAATTTGGGATAATGTACTGCAAACCAGAAATTACAGTTGCAATAGCAACAATCCACATAAGTACATTTATAACGATAGCCATAACTGAAATATATGGGGTTATAAATGCAACTTTCATTTCAACAAGAGCCAAGAATAAGAACGCAATAATTATAGTAATCATCTGCATAACTGTTTTAACCTTGCCCCACATTGACGCAGCAATAACCTTACCACCACCTGATGAAGATGCAGCAATCATTCTTATACCACTTACTGCAAATTCTCTTGTAAGAATAACAATAAGCACAATTGAACTGCAAAGGTCAACTTTTACAAGATATACAATTGCAGCTGTTGTCAAAACCTTGTCTGCAAGTGGGTCCATAAATTTGCCAAAGTCAGTAACAAGGTTATATTTTCTTGCAATGTTTCCGTCAAGAAAATCTGTAAAAGAAGCAACTGCAAAAATAATAAGTGCTATAAGCATATTATAGCTAACATAGCTTTGCTGTCCCATTAGGATAAGATATCTTTCCACAAATACCATAAATACTGGTACAAGTAAAAATCTTAATAAAGTAAGTTTATTTGGTAAATTCATATTGTTTATCTCCTATTATACAAGTTCTGCATACAGGTCATAAATATCACTTTGGATAACTTTAACTTTTACAATGTCGCCAATTTCAACTTCACTTTTGCCATCAACATAAACTTCACCATCAATTTCTGGTGCATCATATACACTACGACAAATAAAAATTTCATTTTCATTATCATAATCATCAACGATAACTTCTATTTCTTTTCCTGTCATTTTTGCTTGATTTTCTGCCATTATATCAGTCTGAATCATCATAATGGAATCTGCTCTCTGCTGACGAACATCAACATCAACTTGATTTTCCATTCTTGCAGCAACAGTGCCTTCTTCCTCAGAATAAGCAAAACAGCCAAGTCTTTCAAATTTTGTTTCTTTAACAAACTCACAAAGCTCGTTATATTCTTCTTCTGTTTCTCCTGGATAACCTGTGATAAGAGTTGTTCTAATTGTTATATTTGGAATTGCTTTTCTAAGTCTTGCAACAGCATCTTTTATAATTTCGTTGCCGCCTTTACGGTTCATACTTTTAAGTACTCTGTCGTTTATATGCTGAATTGGTAAATCAAGATAAGGCAATACTTTTGGGTTATTTGCCATTTCTTCAATAACAGTATCAGTAAGTCTTTCTGGATAAGCGTACATAAGTCTTATCCATTGAATACCTTCAATTTTGCCAATTTCTTGTACAAGTGTATGTAATTTACATTCGCCGTATAAATCTTCACCATAAGCAGTAATATCCTGTGCAACAACAATAATTTCCTTTACACCTTCTTCTGCAAGGAACTTTGCTTCTTCAATACAGCTTTCAATTGCACGTGAACGGTGTGGACCACGAATAAGTGGAATTGCACAGTAGTAACAACCGTTTGAACAACCTTCCGCAATTTTAAGATATGCATAGTGTTTTGGTGTGGAAATAATGCGTTTTGCTGTAATATCCAAATCTGTTTTTTTGCCATAACGACAAATGTTATTGCCTTTAACAACTTCTTCAATAATATCACAAATATCTCCATTTGAGCCAATACCAACAACAGCATTTACTTCTGGAATATCGTTTATAATTTCGTCACGGTATCTTTCGGCAAGACAACCAGTAACAACAATTTTAAGTTTTGGATTTTCAAGTCTTGCTTCAACAGCATTGAAAATATTTTCAATTGCCTCTTCTTTTGCACTTGTAATAAACCCACAAGTATTTATAATACAAACATCAGCCTGTGTCATATCTGTTGTGGTTGTATGCCCAGCTTTAAGAATACTATGGGCGAGTATATCGGCGTCCACCTGATTTTTTGGACATCCAAGGGAAACTAAAGTTATAACCATTTAATATTCGTCCTCTATATCAATTTCTAAATTTCTCATAGCAGATTTTATATCGTAATAAGAAAATCCTTTACGCATTAAACTTGCAAACACTTTTTGCGGATTATCAAGCTTATTTCTATACTTTGTCTGCAACAAATGTTGAAGATTATCTGCCTGAGTTTCATTGTCGTAATTAGCTATACGACTTTCTATTATATCTTTATTTATTCCTAATGTCAAAAGTTTAAGCTTAGTTTCACGCAATGAACACTTTTTTATATTTATAAGATATTCAGCCTTTGCCCTGCAAAATTCCTCGTCATTTATCAAACCAAGGTCTTCCATTTTATCGCAGGCAGACATTGCACAGTCACTATCAAAGCTTTTGCACAATTTTGTATACAATTCTTTTTTGCTATGAGAACGGAAAGACAGCAAATTATAAGCCTTTTGCACTGCTTTGTTTGTATTGCTTTTTTCATAAATCAAATTAAGCTCCTGCCCGTTAAAGCAAGAGCCTATTTTTATTTTTTGTTGTACAAGCATTAAATCGTCAACAGAAAAAAGAAATCCATTTTCACAAAATAATGCATTGTAGCCTTTTTTTGTTTTTGTAATATCAGTTATTTTTATATTATTCAACATCTATATCAATATTTGCGCTGCGACGTTTTGGAGCTGGTTTTTCTTCTTCTGTTACAATTTCTTTTTCAATTTCAACATCATCAGAAGCAGCTGCCTGCTTTCTTGCAGCCATACGGTTCATTGTTTTTTTATTGTCTTCTGCGAGTTTCGCAAAAACTTTATCTTCAATTTCTTTTGCAAGCTCTGGATTTTGGAGGAAATATTCTTTAATATTATCTCTGCCTTGACCAAGTCTTGTTTCGCCATAGCTGAACCATGAGCCAGATTTATTAACTATGCCCATATTTACACCTATATCAAGAATTTCACCAACTTTTGAAATACCTTGACCAAACATAATATCAAATTCAGCCTCTTTAAATGGAGGTGCAACTTTATTTTTTACAACTTTTGCTCTTGTACGGTTACCAATAATTTCACCGCTTTGTTTAAGAGCTTCAATTTTTCTTACATCAATTCTAACTGATGCATAGTATTTAAGCGCACGACCACCTGGTGTTGTTTCAGGGTTACCGTACATAACACCAACTTTTTCACGCAACTGGTTGATAAATATAACAACTGTGTTTGTTTTACCAATTGAACCTGTCAATTTTCTCAAAGCTTGGCTCATAAGTCTAGCCTGCAAACCAACATGGCTATCACCCATTTCGCCTTCAATTTCAGCTCTTGGAACCATTGCAGCAACAGAGTCCACAACAACAACATCAATTGCACCAGAGCGCACCAATGCCTCACAGATTTCCATTGCCTGTTCACCTGTATCTGGCTGAGATACCAAGAGAGAATCAATATCAACGCCCAAAGCAGCTGCGTAAATTGGGTCAAGAGCGTGTTCAACATCGATAAATGCTGCTGTACCACCACTTTTTTGTGCTTCTGCTGCTACATGAAGAGCAATTGTAGTTTTACCACTGGATTCTGGCCCATAAATTTCTACAATTCTGCCTTTTGGAATACCACCGATGCCAAGGGCAACATCAAGAGAAAGTGAGCCTGTGGAAATTTTATCCACATTCATAGTTACATTTTCGCCAAGACGCATAACTGCACCTTTACCAAACTGTTTTTCAATATTTGCAAGAGCTGTTGCCAATGCCTTTTCTTTATCCTCTGCAACTGATGCAGGTTTTACAGTATTTTTTGGCTGTGCCATTTATGTTCTCCTTTTACACTATGATTTTTAACAACTATCAGTTGTTGAGTATATTATCACATTTTAAATAAAACTTCAAGAGTTATTTTAATTTTTATAAATTATTACTACTAATTTACATTTTTTGAGCCACAACACCCCTTGGATTTCCGCCTAAATCTTGAATTTCTTTTATAATTTTATAGCCTTCTCCACAAAGTATATTTTTTACTTGTTCTTTTTGGTCATAACCATACTCAAAAACAAGAAATCCTTTATCTTTAAGAGCATTTCTATAATATTTTGCTATAAAACTATAAAAATATAATCCTTTATTGTTTGCAAAAAGTGCCATTTCCGGCTCATAAGACACTTCTTTTTGCAACTCTGATTTTATTTCTGGGTCTATGTAAGGTGGATTAGATATTATCATATCAAAGTTTTCTTCTTCAACTTTATCATCAAATCTCAAAATATCTGCTTGAAAAGGCAAAATTTTCAAACCTGTTTTTTCTATATTTTCAGTAAGATATTTATATGCCTGCTCTGATTTTTCTATTGCAACAACAGAAGAATGTGGACAGTATTTTTTTATTGCAAGAGCAATACAGCCACTTCCACTGCATAAATCCAAAACAGCCGGAGAGCTTATGTTATTTAGCTCTTCAAAAGCTGCTTCGCAAACTGTTTCTGTATCTTGCCTTGGTATAAGCACACCTTCTCCAACAGATAACTCTAAATCAAAGAAATACCATTTTCCAAGAATATATTGCAACGGATAGCCTTCTGCTCTTTTATGTGCAAATTCAATAAGTTTTTGATAATTTTGTTGTGATATATCGGCATCTCTTAATTCTATTCTTTTTTTACCCAGTACAAATTCTATAAGTTGATTTGCCTCAAAGTTTACATCACTGTTTTTATTTTGTTCCATAATGGAACACATTTCTTTATAAATTTCTGATATTACCATTTATCATCTTCCCTAGATTCTGGAATTACTGCTTTTATTGCTTCAATAGCAACTTCAATCATACTGTCATCTGGCTCAAATGTTGTAAATTTCTGAAAAAATAAACCTGGCCATGCAAGTATTTTTGTAAGTGGATTGTCGTATTTACCTGTAAATTTAAGCACTTCATAAGAAATGCCTACAACAAGAGGTAAAAACAATAGTTTTAAAATAACTCTTCCAAAAGTTGAGCTCCATGGAATAAACGAAAATACTATAATGCTTATAATAACAACTATAAACAAAAAGCTTGTGCCACAACGAGGATGAAAACGTGTATATGGTCTTACATTTTCAACTGTCAGTTCTTCGCCTGATTCATAGCAAGCAATTGTTTTATGTTCTGCCCCATGATAAGAAAAAACTCTCTTTATTTCTTTCATATGAGAAATTGAAAATAAGTATATAAAGAATATTGAAAGTTTAATTACACCTTCTACTACGGCTTTAAACACCCCAAGCTCTACAAATCTGCAAATAAAACCAGTTATAATTGTCGGCAAAATCATAAACATAACAATAGCAAGCATACCACCAAGAACGCCTGCAACCATTGTAAGATAATCTGTTGCCTTTTTACCACATTTTTTCTCTAACCATATTTCAAACTTACTTGGTTCTTCGTCAATCATAGCAATATCGGCAGCTTTCATAAGGCTGTTATATCCTGTTATCAAGCTATCACCAAATCCCCATATTCCTCTTAATACAGGTATTTTTGCCATTTTATTTTTTCTTGTTGTTTCAGTTTTAACTTCTATATTACCATCAGGTTTACGCACTGCCACAGAAGTTTTAAACGGACCTTTCATCATTATGCCTTCTATAAGTGCTTGTCCGCCTATTGATGTTTTGTATTTTCCCATTATTTTCCTTTCATTGTTCGTACAACTTTTAATGTAAAGCTCATACTTGTATATTTTTTATACTCGCTTTCTATATCAAAAGTTCCACCGTGTATTTTTATAATTTCATTTACAAGAGCAAGCCCTATACCGCTGCCTTGTTTTGCCCCTTTTCCTTTATAGAATTTCTGTTTAACTTTTTCAATATCGTCCGGATGAATACCCTTTCCGTAGTCTTTTACTTCAACTCTTACAGTGCTATTCTGCTTATTCATATACATATTTATATCTATATCTGAATTGGGATAAGAATATTTGAGGGCATTATCCAATAAGTTAATCATAACTTGCTTTATTCTGCTCTTATCTGCCATAACCGGAATAAATATATCCGGTTCTTCAAAGTTTATTTTAACATTTTTCTTTTCTGCCTGAGGTGCATACATTAAAATAGCCTCATAAACTTCTGCAACAAGGTCAACCTTTTCTTTTGTTAAAGACAAGCTGGCATTTTGCAGGCGAGAAAAGTCCAAAAGATTTTCAACCATAGCAGAAAGTCTGTCTGTTTCTCCAAGTATAATTTGAGTACCTTTTTGCAATGTCTGCAAGTCATTTGTTGCATTCATTGTTTCTGCCCAACCTTTTATTGCTGTAAGAGGTGTACGCAACTCGTGTGATATTGATGATATAAACTCATTTTTAAGTTCATCATTTTTCCCAAGTTCTTGTGCCATATTATTTATGGTATCGCACAGATGTCCTATCTCCTCATCATATTTATTATTTTGAGGGATTCTTGCGTCAAAATCTCCTTTAGAAATTTTATCTGCTGTTTCTTTTATTAAGTGTATTGGAGAAACTATACTTCTTATAAAGTATGAACCAGAGATAGCACTAAAAGCAATAACTGTAAAAGCAGCCAACAGAGAAAAACCGAATATAATATTTATTTCTTCTTCTACTCTTTTAATAGAGGTGATTATCCTTAAAGCATATATATCTTCTGTTGGATTATTAAGAAGATAAGTAACACTCATTATTTTCTCTCTAATTTGTGATGAATATGTTTGTATATAAAATTCTTCATGACTGTCTATTGCAGCATTAAAATCTTTTATATGTTGACTATCTGATGGTCTGAAACCAGAAGAAGTTGCAACAATAAAACCGTTGTTATCAACAAGCATAAGCTCAAACTTATCTTTTTCACTAAATTCGCTAACAATTCCAAATAAAAGCAGTTCTCTGTTTTCGGCACTTATATCACCTGTTGCCTTCAAAGTGGCTTTTATGGAGTTAATACGATTTATAAGTGCATTTTCCACTTCTTGAAAATATGAACTTCTTAACGCAAAAATAAAAACGCCTTCCGAAACAACTAAAAGCAAAATAATTATAAGCAGACTGCCTCTTATCCATTTTTTTGTAATACTGTTCATATCAGCTCCTTATTAAACAGTCCAACGATAACCATATCCCCATACAGTGACAATATATTGTGGATTTGATGGGTCTTCCTCAATTTTTATACGTAGTCGTCTTATGTTAACATCAACAATTTTTACATCTCCATAATAATTTTCTCCCCATACACCTTCCAGAATCTTTTCTCTTACAAGTGCTGTTCCTTCATTTTTAAAGAACAATTCCATTATGCTGAATTCCATACTTGTCAAATCAATTATCTGGTCATTTTTATATAAAATATGACTTTTAAGGTCAAGTGTAAATGGTCCTGAACGAATAACATCTTCATTTTCAGCTGAATGATTTTGTCGCACAACTCTTCTTAAAAGAGATTCCACTCTTGCCAAAAGTTCTTGAACACCAAAAGGCTTAGTGACATAATCATCTGCTCCAACTGAAAGACTTATAACTTTATCTCTTTCCTGACTTTTTGCAGACAGCATTATAATGCCAATTTGATTATCGTTTTTTCTTATGGTTTCACAAAGGCTTATACCGTTCATTCCTGGCAGCATAATATCGAGAATTGCAATATCGTATTTTGCACCGTAATTGATAGATTCCAATGCGTTTTCTGCGTTTATAAATCTTGTAACAGTATGTTGTGCCATTTTCAAATTAAGCTCTATCATTTCGCCAATGTTGTTTTCATCTTCAACTACTAAAATCTTCGCCATAATTTGTTCCTTTCCTTTATTTAAGACATATAATACTATTTAATATATAATCAATTTGCTCATCTTCAATTTCCTGAGAAAATTTCACACTCCATAGCTTAGCACCTGAGCGTACAATATGTGCATCTTTATCCACACTCATATCTTCATATTCTATTGCTCTTTTTACAGAAACAATCGGTCTGTTCTCTAATATAGAATAAACATCCCAACTAGAATTCCTATATATCGCATAGATATGGTCCTGCCATTCATTTGGCAGTGCCATAAATACACCAGACTGTGTATCGCATATACCAAAATATTTTTTATTTGCTGTACCTTCGCAATAGTCTGTCCACTCTATATATTTTATAACAGGCCTTGTACTTTCTTTTTTATCCTCTAAAACTGTTGGAACTTCAATTATTCCGTCATTATCAATATCCATACTTAAAAGTGGCCATTCATATTCCCAATTTTTTTCTACAATATGATAATCATAGTTAAAATTTATTTTTCCGTCTTCAAACGTGCCTATCTCTGTATAACTTTTATTGTAGCTATCACGATAATCTATATATATTGACCTTTTTCCGTTTGAATTTTCTGAAATTTTAAGTTGAGTTACATCTATATTTGAGCGTGATAAATTTCTTGCATTTATCTGTTTAAATTTTTCTTTTCCGTCAAATTCAAGTATTCTCAATTTTTTCTGACCATCTGACATTTGATTTGTGATAATTATTTCATTATATCCATCACCAGTAACGTCTTCAGAAATAATGCTCTTGCAATTTTCAACAAAATCAGGTACATACACATCATTATCGGTAAAATATACAACCACAAAATTTTCTCTTAATGTTGGAGTTGTATATCCCACAATAAGATGATTTCCGGATAAATCTTTAAGCTCTGACACATCAAAAAAGAAAACATCAGTGCCAAGACCTTCTTTGTCCATAACAACATTCCATTTACCCGATATATTTGATAACAACGCAATTCTGATATTTGCCCCTTTGTTAGGTGCATAATAAAAAGCAACTGCCTCGTCATTTTCATCATCATCTACATCTATAAATTGAACCGGAGAAGTATATCCAAGTGACTGAGAATATCTCAGTGTTATATTTTCTCCGTGATATGTTTTTATTGCATCTATAACACTGCCTTCTTCTTGAGAAATTACAGGCGCTGATAGAAGTTCTGTTATGTTGCCTTTTCCACCAAAGGGTGTGCAACCTGTTAAGGATATTATCATACACAAAATAAATAATATTCTTTTTATACTTATCCCTCCGTTTTAACATATATATTTCTATATTACCACTAAATTATGAACATTCCAAGACACATTACAATAACTCCTAACAAAATACCAATAAACACATCTTTAAATTGAGTAAATTTTGCACCAGTTGGTATAAGCTGACACACTGATGCCTGAGCCATTATGCCTGCAATTATTGCAAGAAGTCCGTTTATAAAGCTTTCACTTATAAATCTATGTAATAGTATCAAAGCAAGCAGCCCACCAAAAAGCTCTGCTAAACCTGTAAGTAAGCTTTGAATAAATGCTTTCATTTTAGAATTGGTTAAATACATAACCGGAGCTGCAACTGCAATGCCTTCCGGCAGATTATGCAATGCAATAGCCATTGCCATAGATAAGCCAAATCTTTGGTTATTCATACCGGAAAAAATTGTTAGAACACCCTCAGGCAAGTTATGCAATACAATAACAGCAGTTGTTATAAGCGAAAGTTTTTTTGCTGTATACATCTGTTCTGTTTGCTCTGTTTTTTCTGGCACAACAAGGTCTTCAACAAAAATGCCAATAATCCAACCTACAATAAATAATACAATTATACCTGTAATAACATAGTCTTTTGTCATATATTTTATTGAATTATTATAGCACTCAGGCAACATATCAACAAATGATACTGCAAGCATAACACCAGCTGCAAAACCTTGAGATATAGCCATAGTTTTATCAGATATTTTTTTTAACAATACAACAATCAATCCACCAATAGCAGTTGAAAGCGATGCAAATGTGCAAAGAAATATAGAATACAACATATAAAAACACCTTCTAAATAAAATAAGTTTCTATATGTATATTAAATGACAGTAACAAAATTGCTTTTTTAATTGGCTCTTATTTTTTATAAATTTATTATAATACAAAAAAACACATAATTTATTTTAATTTTACATAGTATTATATTTTTCACACTACTTGACATTACATAATAGTAATGATACTATGATAAAAAAATTATATATATTTTAGGAGCAAAAAAATGAATACTCAATTTAAAAAAGGTGTACTTGACCTTATAGTGTTAACTGTAATAAGCAAAGAAGATAAATATGGATATCAGCTTGTAAACGAAGTTAACAAAATAGTTAATGTAAATGAAGGCACTATATACCCTTTATTAAAAAGGTTAACTAATGAAAAATATTGCGAATCTTATCTTAAACAATCAGATGCTGGCCCTGCAAGAAAATATTATACAATAACCATATCAGGAAGAGTTTATCTTGAAATTTTAACTAAACAATGGCTATCTTTTACAACCACAGTAAATGAATTTATAAATAAGAGTAAAGCTAATGACCAAAAATAAATAAATTTCTTTCAAAATTATTTTCTAAAATAAGTATTTTAAGCGTAAAAGATAAATCTGATATTATAAAACATTATAGAATTTTTATTGAAGAAAAAATGAAAGACGGAAAATCCGAACAACAAGACATAGCAGAATTGAGAAATATTAACGCAATTGCAAATGAAATTCTAGCCACACATACGACAAATAAAGCAAATATGGATAACAATGATAATATTCAATATTACATAAAAAAGAGCAGCAGTTATTTAAACAAAAATTTAAAAGGATTTTCCAATATATCATCTAATGAGCTTAAAAAATTATTATCAACTTTTTTATTCTT
>JAHHUE010000097.1 GCA_020024155.1 Oscillospiraceae bacterium
CATCCCATACAAAGCAATTATATTTTTACCAAGTCCTCAAACTGTCCATCAAATAAATGATGGTCGGCTGTTAAACCTGGTAAAAAACTAACCATTGAGCATCTGCTATATGATTATTAACCCAATAATATATCGTGCCAAATGAAGTTTTATAAGTTTTCTCGATTAAATTCATTTTATCATCTCTCATAAAAACTTTAACAGTTTGATTTTATCATACACAAGTTTAAATTTAAATAAAAATAAACATTTTTACTAATAGTTTTTTAAAAAAATGTAAGTTGTTGTTATAATATGTATAAAAAATCGAAAAATTTATTTTTAACTAGAAAAATGGAGAAGGGTAATGAATTTTAGTGTTGTAAAAAAGAAAGACTCATCTCTTAGAGAGCTTAGCCGAGAGAAAGTAGAATTTGAAGAAATAGATACACTTCAAGATTTACTTAAAAAAATGTGTATTTATAAATACACAAAGCAAAGTAACAGTGAAAAAACATTGTTATCCAAAAATGAAATCCAACAATCAGCATACTGTGGAAAAATTGATTTTGATGTAAAATACAATGAAAAAAAGTATGATATTGATAAAGCACAGGATGTTATGATTCAAGATTTTAAAGATGGGCTTTTTAGAGTTTATATTAACGGTAACGAGAGCACAGACTTGTAAGAAAAACTAATTTTAAAAGAAGAAAATGAAGTTGTATTTATTCGCTTAGTTATGTTGTCAGGGAGATTATGGTAACGAATGAGATTGACTATATAAAAAAATACATACGTATAATAAAAGATTAGAGAAAACAAAATGCACAGAGCTTGAAAAATAGTTTATAAATGAAATAAATGTCAATATTTTTATAATTACAATAATATAAATAATGAAAATTTAATGAGATTTTCTTCTGTTCAAAGAGCAGTTATGACATAGATAGCTCTTGGATATGAGATATCAGATGAAAAGACAATGAAATTTATATTTTCACAACTAGTGTCATACACCCATGATGATAATAAAAGAAAAGAAGGATTATACGACGAAAATCCATTATGTATTTATTTGGCACTTTATTGTAAAGTCATTTATGGTGTTGAAGAGAGCATAAAAGAGAAAATAGAAATTTTATAAAATAAACATCGACATATTGTAGCAACAGCAATTATTTATCTAAAATTAACAAAACAACTAGATATAATTAAATATAAGTACATAGCTGAAAAATATAGAAATGACGAGTGGATTTTTGGCTTATATCTTAGTCAATTATTTAATGAAGATTTCAAGAAAATCCAAATGACAGAAGAAGTAGTAGAGTGGTTTTATGATTTGCTTTATAAAGAAGTTTAAAACATGAAAACACAGAAAAACTATTATTCAAAAGGGTTTGAGTGGTTTAATTTTACTATATATAGATATGGTTTGGTCGGACAAATGATTACTTTACTGGATAAATATTCTACACAGAGTATGGTTTGGCAAATTCTGTCATATATAAGTACATATTTTAGTTCATATCAAAAATGCACACCTTTTTTGGATAAATACTGTAAGAATTTATCAGAAGATGTGAAAAAACTTTTATGATAAAAGAGAATGCAAAAGAAATAGAATATTTGCGTACATTGCTTAATACCATTGCTGATACATTATTAACTATGGAATCTGGCAGAATTAACGAAGCATCAGAGATTACAGATATTGTGCAGGATTTAAGTGTAATTTGCTGTATTAAGAATATGATTCAAGCATTAAAATTCTTAAAAATGAAAATCTGACAAGATATATGTATAGAAATGACTGTGTTGTTGAATTTTGTAATGTTATAAGAAATAGCTATCCATTGCCAAATGATACAGCAGAACAGTTGATACAGTAAGGATTTAGCGAAGAAAGACTTGTTGAAACAGCAATGATGGCACCACAGTGGATAGATATTATTTCACAAGCATTAGGGTGGAAAGGTTTTAAAGAGGCATGCTTCTACTTTATCGCAAATATGAAGGAATATAATGCAGTATACAAAAAAGCAGAAATAGCAAAATATACTGCGCTTGAACCAGAAGATTTGAATGATGGCGCTTTTGATATGCAATGGTGCATAAATGTGTCTGATATGCTTGGAAAAGAACGTTTGCAGATGATGTATAAATCTGCTAAATTCCTTTGCAACAACTCATTTCATACAAGAGTTAAAAAATACACTGACGCTTGTCTTGGAAGAAAAGATAAAAAAGAATTTTTACAGAATGCAAAAGAAAAGAGAAATAAGGATGACCTTAATGCATACTGTATCTGCCCAATTACCAATGATAAAGATTTACTTGAAAGATATACCTTTGTTCAACAGCTTTTGAAAGAATCAAAGCAGTTTGGAGCACAAAGACAGGCAAGAGAGAAAAGAACTTGTGAAATTGCTTTGATAAATCTTGCAAGAAACTCTAAATATGAAACAGTTACACGCTTGTCTTGGATAATGGAAGGCAAGATGATAAGTCAGTATTCATACTTGCTAGAACCTCAACAATTGGAAGATATAGAAGTTTATATTAAAATAGATGAAAACGGACACAATAAGATTATTTCGAGTAAAAATGGTAAAAATCTTAAATCTATTCCTGCAAGACTTAACAAAAATGAAAAAATATTAGAATTAAAAGAAATTCATAAAATGTGGGAAATACAGTATCAGCGTTCAAGAAATATGCTTGAAACAGCTATGGAAGAAAGAACAAAGTTTACTTGTGAAGAATTAAACGCTATTATGGAAAATCCAATTGTTTTGCCAATAGTTTCTAAGCTTGTTTTGGAGAGCAATGGTAATTTTGGATATTATCAAAAAGGTAAATTGACAGGTCTTTCAAATACTTATGAATTTGGTGAAAAAATAAGAATTGCACACCCATATGATTTGTATAAAGCAGGTATATGGCAAGATATCCCAAAAGATTTGTTTGACAAAAAGATACAACAAGCATTTAAACAAGTGTTTAGAGAGCTGTATTTGAAGTTAAATGATGAAATTGAAAAAACAGAAGTTAGAAGATACAGCGGTTATCAAATTCAACCTAAAAAAGCAGCTGGTGCATTGAAAAACAAAAAAATGGAATGTATCGTACGAAAACGGACTTGAAAAAGTATGCTACTAGGACAATATTATTGTACAACTTTACACATAAACAGACTGGTTTTCACCTAGTGATATCGAAGCTCCGGCAATTGATTATGTTGAGTTTTTATCAAGAAAAAATAATGAGTTTGTAAAAGTTAAAGATATTGATGACGTAACATTTTCTGAAATAATGCGAGATATTGATTTGGCTGCAAGTGTAGCTTATGTTGGTGGAGTAGACACAGTTATATCATTCTCTACTATGGAATTGCGACAATCAATTATTAAATATACTTGTGAGTTAATGAATTTATCAAATGTTACAGTGGAAAATCATTTTGCTGTTATAAAAGGTTGTTTGAACACATACAATGTGCATCTTGGCAGTGATATGATACATCAAAGTGGTGGAAGTGCTATTCATATACTTCCGGTTTATAGTGAAAAGCGTGGAAAGGTATATTTGCCATTTTTAGACGAAGACCCTATGACAGCACAAATTTTATCAAAAGTTGTAATGTTAGCAGAAGACAATAAAATAAAAGACTCATCCATACTTAGTCAAATTAAAACAGTAAAATAAAATTTTATAACAAAAAATACCTAAGATAGAGTAATAAAACTATTCTTAGGTATTTTTATATCCAAATTATATTTTAGTGTCCACTAGGTTTTTGGCTTAACAAATCATGTTCTATTGTAAGGTCTGCTTTTATAAGCTTTATTAAAGCAATAAATAAAGGAATAATAGCAATCCAAATTGATTTTTCACGCATATATGTAGATATAACTGTTAGAATGATACCTCCAACAATAAAATATATTAGCATTGATAGGTGAAATAAGGCAAGTTTTAAAGGATGTATATCATGCTTTCTAAAACTTCTTGCACAAGCAATACCAATTTGTCTTACATGGTTTGTGCAAAAAGTTGTTGCCACAGGAATACCTTCGGCTTGTCTGAAGGTATTGTACTGCATAGATGCAATAAAGTTAATCATAACTTGAACTATATGGTGTGACCAAGTTAAAGGAATAAACCCAACAATAAGTAAAGTTAAAATTTCAAAAGCTATAAGGTATGTATCCCATCGTAAAAAACGCCATTTTTTAACAGGTAACGGAAGGCATTCAGAAATTATAGTTCCTAAAAAATATGCAGTAATAGGAATTAAAAAGTAAAAAGCATCAGAAAATTGTCTGTTAGCCAAATATATTGACATAATCAGCAGATTAGCAGTTTGAGCATTACAGAAAACTCCACCTCTCATGGTGTATGTATATGCACCCATCATACCAGAACATAACATTAAAAGAACATAAATTATTTTGTGTTCACAAGTAAGATATTGCGATTGTGAATCTGTTGTTTTTTTCATTTAACACACCCCTTATTTGTTAAAATTATATCATAGCAATTTAATGAAATCAATAGATAAAAATAAGAAAAACATAGTTTTTGTTTTCTTATTATATATATTTATATATATATTGTTTATTTATAAAATACACGACTTTGATTTATAATAGTTTATAAA
>JAHHUE010000098.1 GCA_020024155.1 Oscillospiraceae bacterium
ACAAATAACAGCTTGTTTATTTATGTTAGCTGCGATGATTGGTTTTGCTTGATTTCTAATTTGACTTCTAAATATTTCATCATTTGAAATTGACCTTAATTGAGAAATAATTTCATTTTCTTCTTTATTTCTATTAACAATAGTAAATAGAATTTTATTTAATATATCAATCTCAAAATTTTCTTTAATTTGTTCGATATTTTGATTTGTTATATTGAAACCTGACAATGCAAAGCTATCTGGTTTTACTGGAACTACTACTAAACCACTTGAAATAATAGCATTAACTGTTAGTAAATTAATAATTGGTGGACAGTCTACTATACAAAAATCATATTCTTTTTCGACCGATTTCAAAGCTCTTTTTAATAAATTATGCTGTGAAGTATTTATTTGCATTCTGATATTCATTTCTGTAATAACTAAAAACAAATTTGATAGAACAATATGTAATTTATCTTCTGATTTAAAAATAATATCTTTAAGACTGCATTCTCCCAGTAAAACATCAATTATTGTTCTATCTGTTTCATCCAAAAACTGTGATGTAGTACTTCCTTTAGGGTCACGAGTTAGACTTTTTATTTAATAAACAATAAAAAGTCTAATAAATCAAGTTTACTCATAAGGGGATAAATTTTATCTTTTGATGGTGGAGTTTGGAGCATGTAGACGCAATATGCCCTTGTATTTACAAGGACATAAGATAGCTTTTAACTTTCTCCCCTGACGGAGCCAGCCCATCGCTCGCTACTTGTACCACTTAACAGGCATTCCACCTGTACCCTTTGATTACTGTCTTTTTTACGCTTTATGTACTTTTAACAGCTCGCTTTACATCTTGTCCACTAAGCTACAAAGGGTTGCCTTCTCCAAGAACTTCCCACCCTATGTGATTCTTTTTTTATTGTGAGTTTTTATCACCTGAAATTCTCACCCACACACAAAGATACTCGGTACAAGTCTTTTTCTTTGTGCAAGCCTTTTCTTTCTGCGTTGGGGGCTAACCTCTATGTTGTTTTTGATTTTTATCTGGGTACACTATTTAGCTTTCAAACCCATTATTCAATTGTTATTGCTTGTCCATTTTTAATGTTTTTTTAAAAATGAGTAAACTTAATAGAACTAACTGCTTTTTGCTTTTTTGCAAATTCTAGTTAGCTTATTTTTAAATATAAAAAAGGCAGACACCGAAGTATCTGCCTTTTACTATTCTTATCTTAATTTTATATGTATTGCAACTTTTTTAAATTCCTACCCATTTTCATTGAATATGGTAACATTTTGATTTATGAGGTAATAGTACATTTTGATATTGACAAAATTCTTTGTTGTTGATATACTTTTAGTTAAGATATGATGTATGGTCTGATACTTCATATACAGGACATTTAAAAACGCCAATTTTTAAATGTCTGCCTATTGACATTAATTGTACTCTCTGAGTTTGTTTTTGTCAATATTTAATTGTCAAAAAGTCAATAGGTTATTCAAAAATACATAAGGACAAGAGATTTTATCTCTTGTCCTATTTTCTTGTTTATTTATTATTGTTTTTATAAACAGATGTACTAATAAATATATAACTTATTAAGCACTATTTCTGTTTATTGGCTATATTAAAATATTTTTTATTCCTTATGAACGCCGGCTTGTTGTAAAGCGTCAATAAATTTTTTATTGTACATTCCTGTCAAATTGATATCATCTCCAGAATTAAGATGAAGTGTAATAGCTTTAGCTGCACCAACAGAGAAAGATTTTATTTCTTCAAGTGGATATTCAAATTCTGCTTTTAATTTTGACTCATTAAAAATTACTCTCTTGTTTGTGATATTCAGTCTGCCTGGATTTGGCTGAGGGAACACCAAAAGTTTTTTAACATTAGATGCCATTGCATCTGCAATCAATCTTTCATCTGGTAACAAAGTTATTCTTGCCATAATTTAATATTCCTTTCCATTTATATTTCTGCAATATATTGCAAAATTTTATTTATATTTACATATAAATAAATATCCATACTATTTTCAATACTTTAATATCACACTAAATAATCAAGTTAATTTTCACAAATCCACTTATACAAAATATCTCTTATAACATAGGCCGGGCCAATTGATTTATTTACTTCTTGTTTTAAATATTCTACAATTTTTTTTATTTCTGAATAGCTTTCTTGTGTTAGATAAACTGACATCTGCTTATCTGCCACCGGAGTTTTTCCTTTTTCCATTCCTCCGGCTTTAAGCTGAAAAATTTCGTCTTCGTCAAATATTTTATACGGAATATTCTCGCCTTTATCAAGCTCAGTTTCTAAAATTTCTGATACAAAAGCCGGTGTAAAATATCCTTTATTTTTTGCAAATACATCAAGTTGGTTTCTCATTGTTTTATGTAAACGCACAACATATCTTAGTTTAGCCATCAATTTCACCTTCTGTTATTTCATTGCGAAATACTTGTAATTCCTTGATAAGATTATCCACATAACTAACAATAGTCTCATCTTCTGAATTTGCAGATTTATCAATTTCTCTAATGACATCTACTTTTTTCTTTTTAAGTTTTTCAATTTTTGTATGAATATCTTGGCAATCTTTAATAACTTTTTCTCTGTAACTTTGCTGATGAACAGTTTTAACAGTTTTTTCTGTGTTGGATAAGTTATTATACTTTTCTTTTTCCTTTAATATATTCAAGTTTACTTTTTCTATTGCTTGGGTTATGTTTTTATCTGTCTTTTCTTCACAAGCTTGTAAAAGGCTTTTTAATGTGTCAGTTTTAATTTTAATGTAAACATCTTTATCCTTTTCAAAAGTCTCTTTAACATAGGAAATTATGCCGTTTACACTGTTTTGTTGTTCTGTTGTAAGCTTAACAAACGCATCAGCCTCTTTTTTGCTTATTTCGCTATGGTTTAACTTCTGTGTTAGTTCTGGAATTAAGTTATCTATAATTTTGATATTTCTATATATATTACTTCTGCCGATATTTGAAATTTTCAATATCAGTTCTTTTGCCTGTGTGTCTGTAAGTCCGTACTCTGCTTTAACATTATCACGGTATCTTTCCATAGCCATACGAGTGATTTTTTCGTTGCCTGCTCCTCCTCTTGTTTGAAGATTTGCTGCATCAAGAATAATCTGCTCTTTTCTTTCAGTTAAATTCTTTATCACTCTGCATTGAACTTGTCTGTATTTTCCAACATCAGCATCTGTATCGCCGTTTTTTTGTTTTTCAATTTCTTTTTCAAGTAAAAGATTTAAAGCTCTAAATCTTCTTTCGCCAGATAAAAGAACATACTCTGCTGCGCCTCTTTTTGATACAACAAGATTATGTAAAATACCATTTCTTTTTATATCATCTGCTAAAACTTCAATATCTTCGTCACTGTCCAACTGTCTGTAATCGTTAATTGGATTTATTTTTATTTGGCTTAAAGGTATTTGTTCTATTTCTCCATTGCTGATAGTTTTATCGTTTAAGTATGATGACATATCTTTTAAAACATTTGCAGTTTGATTTTCTGCTTGTCTGTTTTTAGTTTGAATTTTTTTTGCGTATCTGTTTACAGCCATAATACCCTCTATTCTTCATTAAGTCTTTCTTTTATTTCTTGCCATAAAGCCAAATAATCTTTTGACGGATTTTTCTTTTGGCTCATCAAAACGCACGGTTTTCTTTCAATTGTACTTTCATTTACAATATTTCCTTTGCGTATATGATTTTTAAATATTTTATCTTTATATGGTTTACACAGTCTGTCTATTTCCGGATTTTCCTCAACATCATCAGATTTAAAAGCAATTTCCAAATAATAATCAGTAAGTGCTGTTTTCTCAACAATAGTAGGTAGTACACCTAATAAGTTAATCTCTATATCAAATTTTTCTTCCAAAGCTTTGCGAAGTCCGTCTGTAACTAAAAGAGATTCCACTCCTTGTTCTTCCAATTTTAAAGGTATGATTATATGACTGCTTGCAACCATTGCAGTTTGAACAGTTAAACTGTTTTGTGCCGGTGGAGTATCAATTAAAACATAATCATACTCTATTGTCTGGAATATATCTGACAAAACATTAAACAAAAATTCTGATGGTTTAAAATCGTTATCTCTTGATACAATTTTTATCTGTTCTTCAAGATATGGTGTATTCATATTTGATACAATAACATCAACATTGTCTATCTGAGATTCATGTATAAATTCATTTGGAGGTAAAATTCCATAAGCTCTTGCAAGTTCATACAAGCCTTTACCTTTAAAAGCATTGTCAGCCAATCTTTGCCCCGTTAAAAACATTGTGGAGTTTGCTTGTACATCTGTATCAATAACAAGAACTTTTTTATTGTCTATTGCCATTGCTGCTGCTAAGTTTACAGTTGTTGCTGTTTTACCAACACCACCTTTACCTGCTGCTATTGTTATTACCTCTGTCATTTTTATTCCTTTCTAATCCACCGATGGATAGTTGCTAATTTTATTTTTTAATCTTTCAGTCCACCGATGGA
>JAHHUE010000099.1 GCA_020024155.1 Oscillospiraceae bacterium
ACTTAATATCTAGCATAAAAAATAGATATGATTTGAAAAGTATTTGAATGAAGTTTGTCTGTTTTAAATTTGTATAAAAAATTGTAACTTTGAAAATAACTATTATCTGAAACATAATTGCAAACTTATGTTATTTTTATGAAAACAAATAGCTAATCATAAATATAGAATAAAATAAATTATAACAATGGATAAATTATAATACTTTTTATTTTTAAGAAAAATTCTTTTATATTTAAAACTTAAATACATATTTTTAAATTCATAAGTCACAGACTTAAAATTTAATATAAGATATTTTATAAATATAATATATCGTGCTATAATCAATAAAAATTAAATAGTATATTTTTACTGAAACAAAAAACAGTCACTTATTTCAAGTGACTGTTTTTATTAACTATATTATTAAGCTCTCAAAGCTTCTTCAACTGCAACTGCACAAGCAACAGATGCGCCAACCATTGGGTTGTTACCCATACCGATAAGCCCCATCATATCAACATGAGCTGGAACAGAAGAAGAACCAGCAAACTGTGCATCACCGTGCATTCTACCCATTGTGTCTGTAAGACCATAAGATGCAGGACCTGCTGCAACGTTGTCTGGGTGAAGTGTTCTACCTGTACCACCACCAGAAGCAACTGAGAAGTATTTAACACCGTTTTCATAGCACCATTTTTTGTATGTGCCAGCAACTGGATGTTGGAAACGAGTTGGGTTTGTTGAGTTACCTGTGATAGAAACATCAACTTTTTCCAATTTCATAATACCAACGCCTTCAAGAACATCGTTAGAACCGTAGCATTTAACTTTTGCTTTATCGCCGTTAGAGAATGCTTTTTCTCTGATAACTTTAACTTCGTTTGTTTTGAAGTCGTATTCTGTTTCTACATATGTGAAACCGTTAATTCTTGAGATGATGTAAGCAGCATCTTTACCAAGACCATTAAGGATAACTCTAAGTGGTTCTTTTCTTGCTTTGTTAGCTGTTCTTGCAATACCAATAGCACCTTCAGCAGCTGCAAAGCTTTCGTGACCAGCAAGGAAACAGAAACATTTTGTTTCTTCTCTAAGAAGCATTGATGCAAGGTTACCGTGGCCAAGACCAACATGTCTTTCGTCAGCAACAGAACCAGGAACACAGAATGCTTCAAGACCTTCGCCTATAACTGTTGCAGCATCAGCAGCTGTTGCAACACCTCTTTTAAGAGCAAGTGCAACACCGTATGTGTATGCCCAAACAGCGTTTTCAAATGCGATAGGTTGTACACCTTTAACAATTTCTTCTACATTGATACCTTTAGAAAGGCACAATTCTTTAGCTTCATCAAGGCTTGTAAAGCCGTTTTTTGCCATAGAGGCCTCGATTTTGGCTATTCTTCTTTCGTAACCTTCAAATTTTGCCATAATTTTCTGCCTCCTTATTCTTCACGTGGGTCGATGTATTTAGCAGCTTCGTCGTATCTGCCGTATGTACCTGTGTTTTTGTCCAAAGCTGTTTGAGGGTCAACACCATGACGAATGTCTTCCATCATTTTGCCAAGACGAACAAATTTGTAGCCGATAGCTTCGTTGTTTTCATCAAGAGCAACAGACATAATGTAACCTTCAACCATTTCAAGGTATCTAACACCCTTAGCTTCGCTGGAGAAGATAGTAGCTGTTTGGCTTCTAAGACCTTTACCAAGGTCTTCAAGACCAGCACCGATTGGCAAACCACCTTCAGAGAAAGCTGTCTGAGTTCTGCCGTATACGAGCTGTTTGAATATTTCTCTCATAGCTACATTGATAGCGTCACAAACAAGGTCTGTGTTGAGAGCTTCAAGAATTGTTTTACCAGGAAGAATTTCACCAGCCATAGCAGCAGAGTGAGTCATACCAGAACAACCGATTGTTTCAACCAATGCTTCCTGAATAATACCTTCTTTAACATTTAAAGTAAGTTTACATGTGCCTTGCTGTGGAGCACACCAGCCAATACCATGGGAAAGACCACTGATATCTTTGATTTCATAAGCTTTTGTCCAAGCACCTTCTTGAGGAATTGGAGCAGGACCGTGGTCACAACCTTTTGATACTTTGCACATTCTTTCTATTTCATGTGAATATACCATAATAAATCTCCTTTTTATGCTGATATTTTATTAACATCTGCTTTATATTATAAAATAACTGAGTAATATTTACAATATAATATTGTACCAGTTTATAAATATATAATGAGACAATAATACAAAATATATTGTATTTAATTAAACAATTATATACATATTGTAAAATAAATATATAATTTACAAATTTGGAAATTGTATATATAGTTGATTAGAATAAAAATATATAATAATATAGTTGTTTTATTATAAAGGTATGTTCATTAAGATATTGTCTATAAAAGGAGTAAAATTATGGAAATAAAATATACAGGTCAGGAATATTATGATATTGACCTCGCAGGTAGAACAGAAAGATTGCCAATATCAGCAGTTACACCAACATTACATATAGCAAGTTTTGTACTTTTGGGTAATACAAATCTTACAAATTACTGTGCAAAAGCTCTTGTTGATAAAATAAAAGATGTTGATTTTGACTATATCGTTTGTCCAGAAGCAAAAACACTTCCACTTGCACAAAGCATTTGTACATATCTTGGAGAAAAAGAATTTGTTGTATTTAGAAAAGGTGTAAAAGCATATATGCTTAATCCAATTGTAACTGAAGTTAAATCAATTACAACAGCAAGTACACAAACTATGGTTGTTGATGGTGTTGATGTTGAAAAAATCAAAGGTAAAAAAGTTTTGATTTTAGATGATGTTGTTTCAACAGGTGGCACTTTTCATGCTATGGAAAGTGTTTTGGCAAAAATCGGATGTGAAATTTCTGGTTACGCAACAGTTCTTAGAGAAGGCGAAGATTTCAGCACAGAAAAACTTTATTATATTCAAGATTTACCACTTTGGGTTGGTTAAGATATACGAAAGCGAAGATTATAGTTATCTTCGCTTTTTTGTTGACAAAATAATTTATGTATGATATTTTATAAAAAAATCATTATATGACTTGGGGGTAAAATGGAAGCAGGATTATATATACATATACCATTTTGCTTGAAAAGATGTAATTATTGTGATTTTTATACCTTTGGTGGCAACAAGTCTGTAAGGAATGAATATGTAAAAGCAGTAAAAAGAGAAATATTAAAATATCAAGATATAACTTGGAAAACAGTATATTTTGGTGGTGGTACACCAAGCTTATTGACACCAGAACAAGTTGAGTATATTTTATCTGGATTGAATATATCAGAAAATGCAGAAATAACATTAGAGGCGAATCCGGAAACTGTGACAATAGAAAAGTTTGCAGGTTTTAGAAAAGCTGGAGTAAACAGATTGTCCATAGGAGTTCAGACTGCAAAAAATAAAAGTTTGGAAACAATTGGAAGAGTACATAGAATAGACAAGGTTTATAATGCTTTTAAAATTGCAAAAGAAGTTGGATTTAAAAATATAAGTGGTGACCTTATGCTTGGTTTGCCTGATTACACATACAAAGAACTTGATGAAACAATTGATTTGTTATATTATATTGGTGTAACACATATTTCGGCTTATATGCTTAAAATAGAAGACGGAACTCCATTTGGAAAGAATACACCACAAAACCTTCCAAATGAAGATGAAATGAGCGATTTTTATATTTATGCTTGTAACAAACTTGAAAGCAGAGGATATAAACAATATGAAATATCTAATTTTGCAAAAGATGGTTATCAGTCACAGCATAACAATATATATTGGAAACTTGAAAACTATGTTGGAATAGGTCCATCAGCACATAGTTGTTTTAATGGAGAAAGATTTTTCTATCCAAGAGATTTAAAGCAATTTATAGAAAGTCCACAGATAATACAAGATGGAAAAGTTGATATTGATGAATTTATAATGCTTTCTCTTAGGTTAAAATCTGGGCTAAATTTAGAACAGTTAAAAGAAAAATGGGGAAAAGAACTTACTGACTTACAAATTAAAAAGTTGAAAATGTTGGAGAATCAAAAATTTATCACTTTTGAAAATAATACTGTTTCATTAACACCAAAAGGGTTTCTTATGGAAAACGCAATATCGTGTGAAATAATGATGTGATAAATATTAGGAGGTTAAGTCTTGAACACATCAACATATTTAGTTATATTTATGCTTATTTTCATATTGATTACGCAA
>JAHHUE010000100.1 GCA_020024155.1 Oscillospiraceae bacterium
ATATAGATACATATAGAAGATATGTAGTTATATTTGTATTCAATTATTCTGAGTGTTTTTATATAAATATTAAAGAGTAAAAAGGAGAGTGTATTTATGAAAGAGTGTTTAGCAATGCTTTTGGCTGGTGGTCAAGGCTCAAGATTGTATGCCCTTACACAATCAATGGCTAAGCCAGCAGTTTATTTTGGAGGTAAATATAGAATTATAGATTTTCCTCTTTCAAACTGCGTAAATAGTGGTATTGATGTTGTTGGTGTTCTTACACAGTATCAGCCATTAGAACTTAACGAATATCTTGGCAACGGACAGCCTTGGGACTTGGATAGAGCTTACGGTGGCTTGCATGTTTTACCTCCATATCAGACTGCAACAGGCTCTAACTGGTATAAGGGTACAGCAAATGCAATTTATCAAAATATAAATTTTATAGAAAGATATGAGCCAGAGTATGTGCTTATTCTTTCTGGTGACCATATTTATAAAATGGATTACTCCAAAATGCTTGCACAACATAAGATGAAAGGAGCAGACTGTACAATTGCTGTTCTTGATGTTCCAAAATCTGAGGCAAGCAGATTTGGTATTATGACTTGCGAAGAAGATGGCAAAATTGTAAAATTTACAGAAAAACCAAAAGAGCCGGATTCAACTTTGGCATCAATGGGTATATACATATTCTCATGGGATAAACTTAAACATTATCTTATTGAAGATGAAAAAAATGAAAAAAGTGAAAATGACTTTGGTAAAAACATAATTCCAGCAATGCTAGAAGATGGTCAAAAATTATTTGCATATAATTTTGAAGGCTATTGGAAAGATGTTGGTACAATTGATAGCCTTTGGGAATCCAATATGGATTTGCTTAACCCAAATGTACCATTTGATGTATGGGACAAAAAATGGAAAATTTACTCCAAAAATCTTAATAGCCCACCACAGTATGTAAGTGAAAAAGCTAATGTAGAAAACTCTATGATTAGTGAGGGTTGTGAAATTGAAGGCGAAGTTGACTTTTCTGTACTATTTCAAAATGTTGTTGTTGAAGAAGGTGCTTTGATAAAAGACTCTATAATAATGCCTAACACTGTTATTAAAAAGGGTGCAAAAATTGAGTACGCAATTATAGGTGAAGGCTGTACAATAGAAGAAAATGTATGCATAGGAGAAAGACCAGAAACAACTAATGTTATTGAAGAATGGGGTATCGCGGTTGTTGGAAATAACATCAAAGTACACAAAAATTCAAAAATTAAAGCAAAATCAATGATTTATAATGATATTGAGGAGGAAGAATAATATGGTACCAAAAGGCAAGGTTTTAGGGCTTATTTTTCCTAATATGCATGATGAAGCAATACCAGAATTAACACGAATTCGTACAATGGCAAGTGTTCCTTTTGGTGGAAGATACAGAATGATTGACTTTACATTGTCAGGTTTTGTGGCAGCAGGCATAGACAATATATCTGTTGTGCCAAGAACAAGTTATGTGTCACTTATGGACCATATCGGCAGTGGTAAAGAATGGGATTTAGCAAGAAAAAGAGGGGGAATTAAAATTTTTCCTCCATATGGAGAGGCAGGCACAAAGAGTGGCAAAAGCAAAATAAGTGCTTTGGAATCAATACTTAAATACCTAGAAACTGCATCATATGAATATGTAATTCTTTCCGATTGCGATATTGTTTGCGCAATTGACTTTTACGATGTTATAAAACACCATATAAAAAATGATGCAGATATAACAGTTGTTTATAGAAAAGAACTTCACGACCCAGCAGCAAAAAGTGATAACATAACTTTGGAACTTGATGGAAGCAGAGTAACAGAAATTCTTATAAATGATGTCTCTAATGAAGAAGTTAACAGTGGTATGTGGAGCTATGTTATAAGTAAGAAATTACTTGTAAAAATAATTCATTCCTATGTATCAAAAGGTTTGAAATCATTTGAACAGGATGTTTTGCAAGCAAGTGTTAAAATGCTTAATATTCAAGGTTACGAATATACCGGATATGCTAAGAGAATTACAAGTATTAAGAGCTATTTTGATGCAAATATGGCGCTTCTTAAAAAGGAAAATATATCTGATTTATTTAAAAAATACCCTATATACACAAAAGTTAGAGATGATGCACCTGTAAGATATGCAATAGGCAGTATTGGCAAAAATATTATTGCAGGCGATGGTTGCTTTATTGAAGGCGATGTTTGCAGCAGTGTATTGTTCCGTGGTGTAAAAATTGGGAAAGATGCAGTTGTAAGAAATAGTGTTCTTATGCAAGATACAGTTATTGAAGACGGTGCATGGGTTGAAAATGTTATTTGCGACAAATCTGTTGTAATCTCAAAAGGTCAAAAACTTATTGGTTCTTCATCACATCCGGTTTATATAGAAAAAAAGGCAAAAGTATAATAAGTAAGGGGGATATTTGAATGAAAGTTTTATATTGTTCTAGTGAAGCTGTTCCTTTTGCAGCTAGTGGTGGTCTTGGCGATGTTGCAGGCAGTTTGCCAAAAGCATTGAATGATGAAAAGATAGAAGTAAGAGTAGTTATGCCACTTTACGGCCAAATCAAAGATAAATATGGGGAAGAACTTGAATATATAACAAATTTCAATGTCCTTCTTGGTTGGAGAGTTCAATATTGTGGGCTTTTCAAATATGAAAAAGATGGTGTAACATATTACTTTTTGGATAATGAATATTATTTTAAAAGACATGGCCTTTACGGTCATTTTGATGATGGTGAAAGATTTGCATTTTTCTCAAAAGCAATTTTGGAAATGCTAGTTAATATTGATTATGAACCAGATATTATACATACAAATGACTGGCAAACAGCACTTGTAAATATTTATGTAAATATTTTTTACAGACATATTCCTAAGTTTTACAATGTAAAAACTGTGTTTACAATACATAATATTCAGTATCAAGGTAAATATGGCTTGGACATCATTAGCGATGTTTTGGGCATACCTGACGAGTATGCACATCAGTTGGAATACGAAGGTGCTGCAAACTTTATGAAAGCAGGTATTGAAAATGCAGATAAAGTTACAACAGTATCGCCAACATACGCACAAGAAATTCTTGACCCTTGGTTTAGTCATGGATTAGACCCACTTTTAAGAGAAAGACAGTTTAAATTATCAGGTATTTTAAACGGAATTGATTACGAAGAGTATAATCCTAAGACAGATAAACTTATAGTTAAAAATTATACTGACAGTGCATTTGTCAGAAATAAATCTATATGCAAAGAGGATTTAAGAGCTATATTTAATCTTGAAGAATCTGATGCACCAATTGCAGCAATGGTTACAAGACTTGTTGAACATAAAGGTCTTGACCTAGTTAAGAATATAGCTGAAAGACTAGTTGATAATGGTTATCAACTTATAGTTCTTGGAAATGGCGAATCTCAATACGAAGATTTCTTTAATTATCTTGCATACAAATATCCTGAAAAAGTTGGTGTAAGAATTGGATTTATACCTGCTTTGGCAAGAAAAATTTATGCAGGTAGTGACATTTTTATTATGCCAAGTAAATCAGAACCTTGTGGTTTAAGCCAGATGATTTCTTTGAGATATGGTACAATTCCAATTGTAAGAGAAACAGGTGGTTTAAAAGACAGTGTAAAAGATTCTATGGATGGAAAAGGCAACGGATTTACATTTGCTAATTATGATTCAGAAGAATTGTATCAGTGCTGTGTAAGGGCATTTGAAAGCTATAAAGACAGAAAAGGTTGGAGTGCATTGATAAAAAGAGCAATGAAAACCGATTGCAGTTGGAAACATAGTGCAAAAGAATATATTAAGATGTACGAAGAATGCCTTAAACTTTGGTAGAATAAAATATTTGTCGAAATAATATTAAAAATAAATAGACAGTATTAAGAAGAATTTTCTTGATACTGTCTATTTTTATATGAAAGGTAAATTTTCAGTAATATAACAAAATGCCTTAGAATATGGCTTTTTTAGTGGCAATGAAGATGTATATATG
>JAHHUE010000101.1 GCA_020024155.1 Oscillospiraceae bacterium
TAATTATATAATATAATTTATGGATAAATTTAGTTTTAATAGATTTATGACAGAGGTATTGATATGAATTATAAAGTTGAACAGTTTTATAATAACCTTAAAGGAAAAAAAGTTGTTTTTATTGGTGCGGGTGTAAGCCATAAACAACTGATAAAAATATTTTCTGAAAAGGGAGCAGTTGTAACACTTTGCGATAAAAAATTACTTGAAGATTTTGGAGAGTATGCAGAAACTTTAAAAAGTCTTAATATAAATTTGTCTTTGGGAAAAAATTATCTTGAAGGACTTCAAAACCAAGATTTGATTATGAGAACTCCTGGTTTTGAATATTATACAAAAGAATTGCAGACAGAACTTAAAAAGGGTACAGAGATAAGCAGTGAGATGGAGCTGTTTTTTAAGCTTTGCCCTTGTAAAATATACGCTGTTACAGGTTCTGACGGAAAAACAACAACAACAAGCCTTATAGCAAAAATGCTTGAAGAAAGTGGCAAGACTGTTTATCTTGGTGGCAATATTGGCAGAGCATTGCTCCCAATAGTAGACAAAGTAAAAGAAGATGATGTTGCAGTTGTTGAATTATCAAGCTTTCAGCTTATTTCAATGAAACAATCCCCAGATGTAGCTGTTGTTACAAATGTTACGCCAAATCATCTTGACCATCATAGAGATATGCAAGAGTATATAGATGCTAAGAGAAATATCTTGTTGTATCAGAAAAAAGATTCTAAATCAGTGTTAGGATATGAAAATGAAATCTCCAGAGGTATGATAAAAGATGTTGTAGGAAAAGTAAGATATTTTACAAGACTTTCAGAAATTGATAACGGAGCATATATAGATGAAGAAGGTTATCTTACAATAGACGGAAAACAGATTGTGCATCAAAATGAAGTTGCTTTGCGTGGATTGCATAACTTAGAAAATGTATTGGCTGCATTTTGTGCTGTTGAAGACGATGTATCTTATGATATAATGAAAAAAGTAGCACAAGAATTTAAAGGTGTTGAACACAGAATAGAACCAGTTAGAACACTTAATGGTGTTCAGTGGTTCAATGACTCCATTGCATCAAGTCCAACAAGAACTATTGCAGGGCTTAAAGCGTTTGACAAGAAAATATGCATTATTGCAGGTGGATATGATAAAAACATTCCTTACAAACCACTGGCACAACCTATTATAGACCATGTTAAACTTCTTGTTGTTATGGGTCAGACTGGACCAAAAATAGAGAAAGTAGTCAAAGAACATCCGGATTTTGCAAAAAGTGATATAAAAATTCTTCATGCAAAAGATATGGAAGAAGCTGTTATGCTTATGAAAGATAACACATCAGAAGGAGATATTGTTAGTCTTTCACCAGCATCTGCAAGTTTTGATATTTACCCAAATTTTGAAGTAAGAGGAAGACATTACAAGGAATTGGTTAATAAATTATGATAGTAAATGCTTTACAGGATAAAAAACATTTTGAAAACATAGCTCAAAACTCTGGATTCTTAGGTAAAAAGATTTATTCTGAATATTTGTCCCAAAAGGGTGTAGATAATAATTTATTTTATGTAATTGATAATGCTGTTTTTATGTTATCCGGTAATAATATAACACTTTGTGGAGATATAACAGAAGAAAATCTTGAGGAGATTATTAGTTTTTCTTTTTTTGTTAGTGCAAAAACAATAGAAACTCAAATATTAAATCTTCCACTAGATATTGATAAAAAAATATATATTATGGAATATGTTGGAGAACCAAAAACTGAAATAGAGAATATAGAGATAAATAAAAACATATATTCATTTGCCAAATTTTCTTGCGATAATTTTAACGGAATAAGCTTTGATATGGCATATTCTAATTTTGCAAGAAAAGTAAATAAAGAATTATCAAATATTTATTATATTGAAGATAATTCAAAAATTATTTCAGGGGCAATATCCACTGTGTACGATGAAAATACAGTATACATCACTTTTGTTTCAACAGACAAAGAGTATAGAAGGCAAGGATTGGCCAAAAATGTTATAGATTATATTGTAAAGCATAATGAAAATAAAACAATTTTACTTACTTGTGAGTGTAAATTAAAAGAATTTTATGAAAAAATAGGATTTAAAAATATAGATTATATAGAAGTGATTAATATAAAATAGTATAAATTATAAAATAAAAAATATAGAGGAAAAAAGAGACGATAAAAGAATTATTTGATGTATGAGATGAATTGCTTGCAATTGATAAAGAAGTAATGGAACTTTGTTCTCCATATTTTAAGAAAATCGAACAGATACAAGAATATAATCAGCTTAAAGTTTTAAAAGCATTTAAAGATAATTATATTTCAGCACAACATCTTGTTGGCACAACAGGTTACGGCTATGATGACAAAGGCAGAGATGGTCTTGATAAATTATTTGCTGATATAGTTGGTGCAGAAGATGCTTTGTGTCGCCATAACTTTATGTCTGGTACACATACACTTACAGTTGCACTTTTTGGTGTTCTTCGTGCCGGAGATACACTTATGTGTGCAACAGGAACACCTTACGACACACTTTTGGGCGTTATCGGCATAGACGGTTCTGATAATAACTATGGTTCACTTAAAGACTATGGAATTAAATATCAGCAAGCAGATTTACTTCCAAATTCTGAGCCTGACCTTGAAAAAATTAAAGAACTTGCAAAAACATCAAAAGTTTGCCATATTCAAAGAAGTCGTGGATATTCAACAAGAAAAGCTTTAAGACTTAGCCAAATAAAATCAATTTGTGATGCAGCAAGAGAAGGAAATCCAGATATAATCATTACAGTTGATAACTGCTATGGTGAATTTACACAGATTAAAGAACCTTGTGAATATGGAGCAGACCTTATAATAGGTTCACTTATTAAAAATCCAGGTGGCGGTATTGCTCCAACTGGCGGATATATAGCAGGTAGAAGAGATTTAGTTGAAATGTGTGGACATCGTCTTACAGCACCTGGAACAGGCAGAGAAATTGGTTGTACAATAGATGTTCTTAGAGATATGTATCTTGGTTTGTATTTTGCACCAATGGTTACAGCCAACGCAATTAAAACAAGTATTTATGCTTCTTGCCTTTATGGAAAAATTGGGTTTAAAACAGAACCACATTATACAGAAGAAAGAAATGATATTATCACTTCAATTGCAGCTGAAAATGCAGAAAATCTTATTGCAATATGCCAGTCAATACAGCATATGAGCCCTATTGATAGCTTTGCAACTCCAGAACCTTATGCAATGCCAGGTTATGACAGTGATATTATTATGGCATCAGGGTCATTTACAATGGGTTCTTCAATTGAGCTTAGTTGTGATGCACCAGTTCGTGCTCCATATACTACATTTATGCAGGGTGGTACAACATTTGAGGCATCTCGTGCAGCAGTGCTTGTATCTGCTGATAAAGTAAAGAAATAATCTAATATATTTAAGGTGTGGTAATAAGCCACACCTTTTTAATTTTTAAAAACTTAATTATTGATTTTTTGTATTATTTACATTGCTATATATAATACAAAAGTGAATAAGGAGGAGTACTATGGTATGGGATTTTGATTTTGAATCAGATACTCCATTATATATTCAACTACGAAATCTAGTTGTGCTTTCTATATCAAAAGGAGAATTACAAGCAGGGGATAAACTTCCTACTGTTCGAGCACTTTCTGATGAAAGCGGAATCAACACAATGACAATAAGCAAAGCATATCAGCTGTTAAAAACAGAAGGATATGTTCAAACTGATAGGCGTAGTGGCACAGTAGTTTCAAAGAATAGTATTAAATATAAGTTTTCAGAAGAAACAAAGAAACAACTTGTTTTAATCTTTTCAGAAATGAAAGTTAATGGATTTTCAAATTCAGAGATAATTGAAATATGTAAAAATATTTTAGAGGAG
>JAHHUE010000102.1 GCA_020024155.1 Oscillospiraceae bacterium
GTATAAATATCTTTTATAATATTATTCTAGTTACATTTTTATATCTAATTGACTAGTTATTTTAAATTTAATATAATAATTATATACTATAATTTAACACATTTGAAGGTGATAATTATGACTATTCAACAATTGAAGTATATTGTAGAAGTTTCCAAATGTAACACAATAAGCAAAGCAGCTGAAAATTTATATATGACACAACCTGCACTAAGTAAAGCAATAAAATCTCTTGAAGATGAATTTGATATTGTGATATTGGAAAGAAATAATTCAAAGATAGTATTTACTCCTCAAGGTCTTGAATTTGTTACATACGCAAAACAAGTTCTTGAAAGAGTTGACAATATGGAAGAACATTTCATATCTAAAGAAAAAAAAGTTAATTGTTTTTCTGTATCAACTCAACATTTTGCGTTTGCAATAAAGGCATTTGTAGACCTTGTAAATTTAAGCAGTGATGATAATTTTAAATTTTATTTTAGAGAATGTCTTACAGATGACATCATTGATAATGTGGCACTTGGCCAAAGCGATATAGGTCTTTTGTATATGACATCTTCTTCTGAAAAATATATTTCGAAAATGCTAAAAGATAAAAAACTTATTTTTACTCCTCTAAAACAGGTTAAACCTCATGTTTTTTTGCGTAAAGGACATCCTCTTTCAAACTGTGATGTTATTTATCCTCATCAGCTTGCAGACTATCCTCTTATAAGTTTTAGTATAGATAGCAACTCTGTTAGTTTTTGTCCAGACAACAGAGAATTTTCAAAAGCAAAGCAAATTATCACATTACATGATAGAAGTGTCGCACCACATCTTATCAGCCATACAAACGGCTATAATATTGGCACTGGATGTATTATTGACGATATGCCAGGTGGAAATATGATTTCAATTCCTTTAGGCGATAACAGAGAAATTATGAATATTGGACTAATTTCTCTTAAAAATGAACCACTTTCTGATATGGCAAAGAAATATCTTAAACTTGTTAAAAATGTATTATAAATTTCTATTTAAAAAACCCGATGTACTAAACTACATCGGGTTTTTGTTTTTATAATAAAGAATTTTAGAATCCTATATTTGTTGCAATAGCAAGAGTTACAACTGCTACACCAAACAAGAGTACCATAAATGGAACAAAGAATTTGTACCATTTGTTCAAAGGAACTTTTGCATATTCAAGGAATATGAGTAATGTACCATAGCTGAACCAGAACATATTTGTGATACCATCACCAAGCTGGTAAGCAAGAACTGATGTCTGTGGAGAAAGCCCAAGAGCAACAGCAATTGGAACTACGATTGGTGTGAGCAAACTTGCTTTACCTGAACCAGATGGGATAAGACCATTGATAACGGAAACAAGAACTACTATACCGATTGCTGCAACAAGTGGAGATGTACCTTTAAGAAGTTCTGTTGCGTTGTAAATAATTGTAGCGTTAACCATACCTGTATCAAGAATCCAGAAAACACCTCTTGCAACACCAACAATCATTGCACCGCCAACTGCACCTTTTGCACCTGCAATAAAACCATCAGCAATTTCACTTGCGTTAAGTTTACCAACAATACCAGCCAATATACCGGAGAGAAGGAATACTGCGGAAACTTCATCAATACCCCATTTAACGCCGTTAAAACCATATTGCATACCAACAACTGTCAAAGCCATAGCACAAAAGATAAGAAGAAGAACTATAATCTGTGGTACTGTAAGTTTTGCTGTATCCATGTTGCTTGTATCAAGTCTAATATCAGATGTATCCACATCAGCAACTATACTTTTGCTTGGGTCTTTCTTTGTTTTATTTGCATATACCATAATGTAAATGATAGATACAACAGTAATAACAACCCAAAGAATTACACGGAAACCAAGACCTGTAAATGCACTTTCTTCTTCTGCAAGAAGACCCATATTTTTAAGAATACCGTTAGCAACACCAACTGTATAAAGGTTTGTAGGTCCTGCGATAAAACCACCCATTGTACCGATGATACAAACAGCCGCTGCTGTAATTGGGTCATAACCTAAGGCAAGAACAACTGCAACAACCAATGGAATGAAAGGAATAAGTGTTTCAATCCAACCAAGGAAACCACCAATAGCTGAGAAAGCAACGATAAGTATAATAAGAAGCAATGCACTGTTTTTACCTGCACCTCTTACCAATGAGGAAACACCGTTGTCAATAGCACCTGTTCTTTTGTAGATTTCCAAAGCTCCACCAACAACAAGTATGAGAACAACAATATTTGCTGAGTCTTTAATACCGTATGGAATAGCACGGAAAATGTTAAAGAAGTTATTAAAGTTAAATTCATTTTTTGGAAGAGCTGTGTAAACACCATTTTCCAAAGTACCAGGAGTAATTACAAATGTGAGCAAACCACAAATTGCAATTACCACAAAAATAAGCACAAACGCATTTATTTTTATAGGCTTTTTCTCTTTTTTCATAATTTTATCTCCCATAATTATATACTTTATTTTTCACGATTAGCCAAATTATATGTGAGCGCCATATAACCAATTTCAGCTTCTTTCATCATTTCGATGTCGATGTTATCTTCTGTTGTATGACATAATTTAATTTCAGCTGGTGAATATCCAAGACATTTACAACCTTTTGCTGCATAGTGACCTGTATCTGTTGCAAAAGCCCATGCTTTTGTTTTGATTTCATGACCAACTGCTTCTTCAATTGCTTGTTTTGCACAAACAATATAATCTTCATCCTTAGATACACCAAATGGGTATTCACCTTGATAGCCTTTACCTTCAACACCTGTGTATGTTGTCAATGGGAAGTAATATGGTTCAACTTCAACAGTAATACCTTCAACTGCACATTTTTCAGCAACTTTTCTTATTTTTTCAACAACAATTTCAGTTGTATCACATGGAACTTGTCGATAGTCTATATAAAGTGTGATTTGATTTGGAATAATATTAGAACCCTGTTCAGATGAAATAATATTTGTTGGGCTCATTGTAGAATATCCATTTTCTGGGTCATAACCAAGTTCAACGTTTTTAAGCTCACACAAAAGTGGACCAAGAACATCAAATGGATTTTTACCTTCATGAGGGATAGATGCGTGACAACTCTTACCAGTAATTGTAACTACGCAAGCAAATCTACCACGACAGCTTATAGCGATGTCGTTTTCTGTTGCTTCACCAATAACAACATAATCTGTAAGTTTATAGTTATCTCTGGTTTGCATCATTGCACCAAATCCTGCAATTTCTTCACTTACAACACCAGAAACAATGATATCACCTTTTGGAAGCATACCTATTTCTTTAAGCATTTTTGGGATATAAAGCTGAACAGCAAAAGTACCTTTTGTATCAGAAGCACCACGGCCCCATACTTTGCCTTCTGCAATGGCACCGCTAAATGGAGGATATTTCCATTTTTCAGGGTCACTTTCATAAACTACATCAAGATGACAGTTAAGTGTAATGCTGCTTCCGCCACCTGTACCTTTCATTGTTCCATAAACACTGCCATATTTGTCTACAACAACCTCATCATATCCCAACTCTTTCATTTTGTTGATTGTGTATTCAGCAACTTCTTTTTCATGAGTTGACTGGGAATTGATTTGAATGAGTTCTGATGCTGTTCTCACTATTTCGTCATGATATTTTTCAGCAACAAGTTTAAATTTTTCATTCATAAATACCTTATCTCCTTTTTACTTATTCCATAATACCAGTGTTGCGGTTTATTTCTGTTTTAATTATATATCCTACTTAAACATTTTTAAAATGCCAAAAAGTTTACATTTTCCCAAACTATTAAATATGCAAAATATATAATTTCTATTAAATATACAAATAATTACTAGTATTATTGTACAAGTTTACAGAAATCTATTGCCATGTAGTAATA
>JAHHUE010000103.1 GCA_020024155.1 Oscillospiraceae bacterium
TTATATAACTTTATATCAAAAATAGCAATTACTTAATTTCCTATTAAAATAGATTAACATATAAAAAATAAACCCAGTAAAATAATTGTAAACTATTATATTTGAATTTATTATATAAAAAATGTACACTCATAAATTATGTTTGATATGGGTGTACATTTTATTTCTCTATTGTTTTATCTATATGTTTTCATAACTGATTTTAAGTGTTTTCTCTGGTAAAGATATACCATCACTTTTTGTAATGCTGTGTTTATCATTTTCATCAAATCCGATTGTTTCACCATCATTTAATATAACATCATATTCAAGAACATATGCAACAAGACTTGCTAAAAAATCCCTTACATCAGCTGGGCTTGCATCTGCATTAATAACTTCCATGTTGTCTTTTCCAAATATATCCATTCCATAAGTATAACAGCAAATACCCTCTTGTCCTTTATATAAACCAAACCATATCCAGTTAAAAATTGGCAATTCGTCATTTTTCATCATGGATGCAAATTCTGTATAAAATTTAGGTTCAAAAACCGTGCCACTTGTATAAACACCTATTGCATTTTTCTGTTGACAGCAACAGCTAATTGCTTTTACAAACACTTCGCCTCTTTCTATTGTTGAACAATTATCTCCTAATACTGCAACCATTAAATGTGCCTTATGTTGTTTTGTGATTTCTACTGCATCTGGCCACATATAATTATTTTTTGCATTTTCTTCTGCTTCATTTTCTGGAACTGGTGCTGGCATTAAACTTACAGCTACAAGCATATCTTCCTCTAATGAAAATACGATTGTGTCATCATTTTTATCGTCATCCTCATCTTCAACAACATCTATATCCCAATCAGATTTCATATCTTGTACAAATTTATTTTTATCCCATTTAGGTTCTGACAACAATGTAAATCCAACAAATGTACCTTCATTTTCTTTGTGATTTTCTGCCGCTTTCATCCAATATTCACGAACTGTTTCTATCATTTCTTTTGACTTTTCGATAGCTGTTTGTTCATCATATTCTTCCATTTGGCTAAATACATGACCACAGTTTTCCATACAATCCTGCTCATATCCACCACAAACACCCAAAAGCCATTTTCCAACTATACTCTTTTTGTACTTAAACATATAATATGTCATATCGTACAACTCAAATGTTCCAGCACATTCAATTTTTGATGGTTTTTTTCCAAGCTCACCTGGATGAGAAAGCCATTCCACCATAGCCTCTTGTGCAGTGTTCATTTGCTCTTTATTCATATTTGCGCTCCTTCTAAATCTTATATTTTAACTCATTTGATTTTTTATAAATCTATTGTTTTTTATTATATATTTTTTTGTGCTTCAAGTAAATAATAAATATATAATTTTAACAATAAAAAAGCACATACCGTTTGGCATTAAAACGATATATGCTTTTATAATTTTTATTTTTATACACCAAGTAACATATCAATGCCTTGTTGGAGCATATCTTTTGTTATCATACCATTTGCGTATGCAACTGGATATCCTTCTGCATCAATAAAGAAAGTTGTTGGAAAACCTGTAATTCCATAAGTCGTAACTGCATCAAATTCTGTATCAAAGTAAACTGGGAAACTGTATCCTTCTTTTTCAATAAAATTCTTTGCTTTTTCCACTGTTTCTCTTTTACCATCTGTTGCATTTACCATAACAAAATGTATGTCTTCACCAAGTTCTTCAAACTTTTCATTAAAGTCTGGCATTTCAAATTTACATGGACCACACCAACTTGCCCAAAAGTTTAACACTACCGGTTTTCCTTCAAAATCAGAAAGGTTCACTTTATTTCCTTCTGAATCTATAACTGTAAAATCAGGTGCTTTAACTTTTTCGATTTCTTCATTTTCGCCTGATTGCTGATTTTCACTGTTAGGTGTCAAATTAGGTGTTATTTTATTTCCAAGTTTGCCATACAACACATATGCGCCTGCAATCAAAATAATAAAAGCAATTATACCAACAAGTAATTTTTTATTTTTCATATTCTAACCTCAACTAAAAAGAACAAGTAATTTTCCAAACATTCCTGTTGCCATAAATATACCAACAATTATAAGGAAACAACCACTAAAAAAGTTTATTTTATCATAATTTTTCTTTATCCAACTAAATGTTGTTTTTAAACTATCAATAAGAATTGCACTTATAATAAAAGGAATGCCAAGTCCCATTGAATATGTGAAAAGCATCAATATACCTTCCATAACGTGACCTTGTTGAGACGCCAACACAAGTGCAGAACCCAAAAATACGCCAACGCATGGTGTCCAACCTATTGAGAAAACAATACCAAATAAAATTGATGTAAAAAATCCCATATTATTAGTTTTCATATTATGTGCATTTACTTTAAAAATATTTATTTTAAGTAATCCCATAAAATTAAGACCAAATATTATTACTATAACACCACTTACAATATTTACAATAGTTTGGTATTCTTTCAAAAAACTACCAAAAGTGCCTGCCAAAGCACCCATCGCAATAAATACCATTGTAAATCCAAAAACAAATCCAAGTGCATTAGTTAATGTTTTCTTATTACTTCTTTCTCCGCCACCTGCAAAATATGATACATAAATTGGCAACATCGGAAGTAAGCATGGAGAAATAAATGTTATTATCCCCTCCAAAAAAGAAACTATATACTGCATAAAAATACTCCTGTAAAATTTATATTTAACAAAAATACCTGTAAAAAATATTAGACAGATATTACTAAAAGTTTTGATTAAACTTCTGACATCCACAAGCCGTGAAGATTGCAACATTCATAAACTGCAACCGGTTTTTCACCATCAAGTACAAATTTTACTTCTGGCTCTTGTCCTGGTTTTAAAACTTTACGGTATCCACCGTTATCTGTGCAAAGATAAACCCATTCTATACTATGTTCTTCTACCATTGGATGTGCAACTGAACCAACAGAAACTTTTACAACATTTCCTTCAACATTTACAACCGAAGCATGTTTTTATCCACTTGCTTCAACTGTGTTTGGAACAATTTCTTCCAACTTTTTGCCACAGCACATAATTGGAACACCAACATCCTTAATTTTTATATAATATTACCACATATTGGATATACATAAAATTTTGCTTTATTCATAATTTTTATTCCTTTTAAGCTTTTAAATGTATTATCATAAATTTGTTTTACTCATTTAAGTATCTGCATTTTATCATAAATCATAAAATCAAATCAGTAACTTTGTCACAAAAAATTATCGTGTATTTTATTGACTATTATTTATTTGATTGTTATTATTTTCTCATCAACACATTATAGGAGATTATATGAAATTAACAATTCTTGGAACAGGCAGCGCAGCAGTTACAAATTATTATAATACTTGTTTTTTAGTGTCAGAAGAAAATAATCATTTCTTAGTTGACGCCGGTGGCGGCAACCAGATTTTAAAGATTTTATCAGATAATAATATAAAAATCAATGATATACACAATATTTTCATAACTCATTCTCATACAGACCATATTTTAGGTGTTGTATGGGTTATAAGAGTGATTGGTCAGAATATAAATTCAGGAAAATATATTGGTGATATAAATATATATTGTCATGATGAAGCTGGTTATGCTATAAAAACAATATGCGAACTTACTTTACCTAAAAAAATCACAAAACATTTTGGTAATCAAATAAAATTTAATATCGTTCAAGATGGTGACACTATTAGTTTTATAAACAATGATATTACATTTTTTGACATTTTATCTACAAAAACAAAACAGTTTGGG
>JAHHUE010000104.1 GCA_020024155.1 Oscillospiraceae bacterium
GGAGGAAAATATTTAATATGAAATATAAAGATGTTAACAAATATGATGATATTATAAATTTACCACATCATCAATCTAAAAAAAGACCACATATGTCATTATATGATCGTGCTGCTCAGTTTGCTCCTTTTGCTGCTTTGACTGGTCATAGTGATGCTATTAAAGAAACAGCAAGATTGACAAATACAAAGATAGAATTGTCCGAAGAAGAAAAAGAATTGTTAAATCAAAAATTACAAATTATTGAAAATACAATTGGTAAAAATATTATTTTTGAAATTACATATTTTGTTTCAGATGAAAAAAAGAGTGGTGGAAAATATATTTCCCAAAAATGTAAAGTAAAAAAGTTATATTATAATGAAAGAATTGTTTGTCTTTATGATGGCACAATTATAAATGTTGATGATATTATAGAAATTAAAGGTGATATATTCAAAAAATATGAGAATACATTTTAAAATGGTTAATAGCAACTAAAATCAAGAAAAAACTACCTAATATAGATATAATAAACATTATAAAAGTTAAATGAGGTAGAAGTTAATGTATGAGTGGAATAAACAAATTCAAATTATTGTTGATGAAATAGATATAAATATAAAAAAACAAAACAATGAAGTATTAACGCTTAAAGCTTTGTCACACAAATTGAGATATTCAGAGTTTTACATGACAAAGGAGTTAAAAAAATAACAGGCATACAACTTAAAGATTATCTTAGACAAAGAAAATTGGCATTTGCATTAAAAGAAGTAAGAGATAGTAATAAAAGTATTTTGGATATTGCAATAGATTATGGATTTTCTTCAAATTAGGCATTTACAAGAACCTTAAAAAAATGTATGGATTAACCCCAATAGAATATAGAAAAAATCCAAAACCGTTTGTTCTAAGAACAAAAATAAATCCATTTGACCGTTATTTTTTTGGACTAGAAGAAGTTGGTATGATTAAATCAACAGAAGATAAAAAATATATTTTGTAACCATACCTGCACATAAATTTTTACATATTAGAAACTATGATAGTAATGGGTATTGGGATTTTTGGCAAAAACAAAACAAAATTTTGGGACAATACTATAAAACTATTTGTGGCTTGCTTGATAGCATAAAAGGAAAATTAGACGATGAAAATGATTCAGAAGATAATAGTGTAAGTGGTCAAATTAAAGGGTATTTAAATGATGTAAATGGCATGGTTTGTGATTGGGGTTTTCCTCGTGTAGAATGTTGAGGAGTTAGACTTCCTATGAATTACAAGGGAGAAATACCATATACTTTGCAAATGATTGATGTTGATGAAAATGAATATGAATATATAGTTTTTGAACATTGACCATTTAATTATGAGCAAGAAAATTTCAGTGTGGAGCAAAAAACAGAAAAAGCAATGTCAAATTATAATTATGATGATACAGGTTATAGTCTTGATATTTTTTTTGAAAACTTATGTATTTTTACTATAATCCAGAAAAATATTTTAAATATATCAGACAAATTAAAAAGATAACATTAGATTAAATAAAAAAGGTGCCTTTTTAAAAGACACCTTTTTTTAAAATTTTATTAAGCTTTATGTCCACCAATTTGACCATTGCGTTCCATCATTGTGGCACCATCTTGAAAATTCACTCCTTTTAAAACTGCATTTTTACCATATTTCTTTTTTAGTGATAATATAGCTTGTTGTAGTTTCTTTTCCTTTTCAAGAAATTCATTTTCTTGTTTTTCTGTTATTTCAGCTTTTGTATAGTCTGTAAATAGGTCAAGCTGTTCTGTTTGAATTTTTGTATTTGCATATTGTTCGCTTATAACATTATTGGCTGTTATTGTAATTCGTCTGACAAGTAAATCAGGGTTTATGATTTTATCAAATAAGCACATACAATTGTCAGTTAATATTTTTAATGAAGATGTATGTCGGTTGATATTCTGTGTGCCGTGGGCTGGTTTTGGAACATTTCTGCCGTATGCATCTTTTGTTATTTCACCAGTATATTTTTGCCTTATTTCCATATTTTTTAGACTTTCAATATCATATCCAATTGTAAGCACAATTTGATTTGTTACAAGGCTTTTATCAAGTAAATCCATTGATAGAGAGTCTATCATTTCACGAACAACAATTCTGGCTTTTTCACAAGAATATGGGTCTTGTAAAACTTGACCAGAGCATAAGCTATTTGTTGAAGGCTTATATGATTTTACATCCGATATAGTGCAAGGCTCCCAACCCCAAGCGTGGTCTATTAACAATTCGGCATTTATACCAAATAATTTGTATAGTAAATCTTCGTTATAAAAATCAGTTGATTTTCCAATAGAACATTTTGCAATATCTCCCATAGTGTACAATCCATGGTCTTCAAGTTTTTTGGCGTATCCTTTGCCAACTCGCCAAAAGTCTGTCAAAGGACGATGATTCCACAATAATTTCCTGTAAGTTATTTCATTAAGCTCAGCAATACGAACACCATTTTTATCTGCTGGAATATGTTTTGCACCAATATCCATTGCTATTTTACATAAGTATAAATTTGTTCCTATACCTGCGGTGGCAGTAATACCAGTAGTATTAAGTACATCAAGAATTATTTTCATTGCTAAATCATGTGCAGACAACTTATATGTTTCAAGATAGTTTGTAACATCTATAAATACTTCATCAATTGAGTAAATATGCATATCTTCTGGTGCAATATATTTAAGATAAACATTATATATTTTTGTGCTGTAATCAATATATAAAGCCATTCTTGGTGGAGCAACAATATAACTTACAGATAATTTTGGATTTAATTTTAAATCTTTGTAATTATAAGAATCTCCTGAGAAGTTTTGTCCATTTATAAATTGTTTTCTTTGAGCATTTACCATATTAACTTTCTGAACAACTTCAAAAAGTCTTGGTCTGCCAGGTATTCCAAATGATTTTAAAGAAGGGGATACAGCAAGGCAAATTGTTTTTTCTGTTCTACTGCTATCTGCAACCACAAGATTTGTGGTCATTGGGTCAAGACCTCTTTCAAGACATTCCACAGAGGCATAAAATGATTTTAAGTCAATTGCAATATATGTTCTTTGTTTCATAAAATCCTCCATATAATTCAATGTATAAATTATAACATTTACAAGTTGAAAATACAACTAATAGTTGTTTAAACAACTTGTTTTATAAAAGGAAAAATAATTGTTTTTTTAATTTTAAAATGTTATAATAAAATTGGTAATTTATCGTATTTTGTGAAAGGAGTAATTTATATGAATTTTATGTTTGATACATTATACGACCAAAAAGGTCTTACAGTGATGGCAAAAGGTTTGAGAAAAACTTTGGGAAAAAAGAAAAATAAAATAACAGTAGTATTTGCAATAATAGTTATTATATTTGCTATTCCTAGTAAAGAAATTTCAGCAGGAGAGATAATAACATTGTTTTTTGCAATACTTATGATAGTAGCTTTTATATGGCAGGATAGTATAAATGCATTTTTTGCGAGAAGTAAAATGCTTAAAGGAGCCAATAGAGCAACAGCAGAATTTAATGATGATGTATATACTTGTACCACAGAAATTGCTAAAACAGATTGGAAATATGAAAATATAAAAGCTATTGCAGAAAGTGAAAACTATTTTGTGTTTTTTTTAAGCAAGAACCACGGACAATTATATGATAAAAGAAGTATTATGGGAGGAACATCAGAACAATTTGTCCAGTTTATTATAGATAAAACAGGTTTGAAAATAGAAAAAATATAGGT
>JAHHUE010000011.1 GCA_020024155.1 Oscillospiraceae bacterium
AGAAAATATTTTATAAAAATCTTTTATAATTGTGTTTTTTATAATTGTAGAATTTTTATTTTGAAGTAGTAAAAATAGTATACTTGTAAAGGTTATACAAATAAATAATATTGTTGTATATTATCGCCTGTTTTATAATCTATAACACACCCACAAATATGAATTTGAAAGGAAAACAAATATGAAATCATTTGATGCTAACTATAAATTGTTGGAAGATATGTACCAAGACGGATATTTTCCAAATTTTCTGGTTGACAAGGTGAAGGCAGAACTGCATAAAGTCATTGAGATGTTGGAAGGTGGCGAAACTGACACTGAGCTAATACAGAAAAAGTTGGATGAAGTGGTTTGCGCTATCAATGACCTACAAGAAGAGTTTGATGAGAATGATAGTGAAATTGAAACAATTGCTCGTGACTGCATAGGTGAAACCATAGATTACATTTTGAAATGGTTTGATATTTCTATTGATATTGAGGAAGCTATTCGAGAAAGAGATTGGTAAATATATTTCAATTTATCAGGCTGTTATATTGCGTACAAGAAATGGAGTGTATCTAATTTTGATACACTCCATTTTTGACTTCGATGTTTTCTAAATAACTTCATTATCTTGCATTATCAGTTAATGATACTTGTTTTTAATATACTGAAAAATAATATAATATTGATTTGCTCTCACATTACTTCTACATAAAACATAATTTTTGTAATAAATTCTTCTTCGTATCGTGATGTAATATAATCGTTAATGCAAAATTCGTAAGAATCAGATATTATTTTTAAATTATTTTTTTTACAAAATTGAATTAGCTTTATATATGAGATATCCATATTATTGTAATTTCCAAAATGATATGTAGATACAGTTAATCCTTTATTAAGTTTTTTGATATTTGAAACAGATGGTAAATTTTCAGTAGTAAGAAAAGCTAATTTAGCTTCTGAGAATTTTCCGGATTTTATATGTTCTAAAGGAACAGAAACACCACATTGGAAGAAAATTGGTAAATTGTTGCTTAATGCCTGAGCGTAACATTTTTTAGTTGCAATACTAATTTCTTTCATACTATATGGCTTTTCGACCTCGTTATATAAAATGTGTATTGAGTTTGTCATAGAAATTATAGGCTTTGAAGACTCTTTAAAGTAAATTTGCTCAATTTGGTCACAACGGTGTTCTAATCTGCTTTTTATTAAAGAAAGTTCGTATATTTTATTTTCTATATCATTTAATTGATTTCTAAAGAAAATTATACTATTTTCTGTTGTATAATTTTTCATATGTCTTTTTATTTCATTTAGTGGAAATCCGATTTTTTTCATTATTAAAATTGTATCTAAATAATCCAACTGTTCAGCGCTATAATATCGGTATCCATTATTAGGGTCTGTATATGATGGCTTAAATAAACCTATTTTGTCATAATATAACAAAGTTTGTTTTGATATATTTTGCAATTTTGCCAGTTCTCCAGCAGAAAACATGTTATCCATTATATATTTTTACCTCTTGACTATATAGTAACTATATACTTTATTATAAATTATCGGAAAATAAAAATCAATAAACATACTTTGCAAATAAAATATATTTATTGTGCATCAATATGTTCACAGGAGGTTATTATGAGGATTTTTTCAAAGCCTATGTCTTATAGGCAATTTTTAAAGTATTTGGTGCCATCAATACTAACGATGATTTTTTTATCATTTTATACTACAATAGATGGATTTTTTGTATCTAGATTTGCAGGCTCAGATGCACTTGCAGGAATTAACATTGTAATTCCTTTAACTTGTATTATTTTTGGTGTTTCTGTTATGTTGGCAACTGGTGCAGGGGCTATTATTGGAGAATATATGGGTAAAAATGAACATCAGAAAGCAAATGAAATTTTCAGCATGATTTCATTATTACTGCTGATTTTTTCAATTGTTTTCTCAATTGTAGGTATAGCTTTTCTTAAACCTTTTTCAATTTTACTTGGCACAACAGAAAGATTGTCAGCTCATGTTTTACCATATGAATTTATTGTATTTATAGGCACTATTCCTATGGCATTTAAACTATATTTTGAATATTTAGTTCGCACAGATGGAAACGCAAAAGTTGGTTTGAGAATGTCTGTTATAGGTTTGGTACTGAATGTAATACTTGACTATATTTTTGTTGCTGTTTTTAAACTTGGAACTTTTGGGGCTGCGTTGGGTACACTATTATCTATTAGTGCAAGTGCGATTATAGGTCTTATTTATTTTATAAAATATAGTACTATAACATTCTGTAAGCCTAAATTTAATTTGCAGATTATTCTTAAATCCTGTTCTAACGGAAGCAGTGAAATGCTGACAGAGCTATCTACCGGAATTACTACATTATTATTTAACTTAATAATAATGAAGAATTTTGGTGAAGATGGAATAGCAGCGGTAACAATAATAATGTATATCTACTATTTCTTTATATCTTTCTATATGGGTATTGCCGTGGCAACTGCTCCAGTTATAAGTTATAATTTAGGTGCTAATAACAAAGAAAAAATAAAAGAAACCATAAAATATAGTTTTATAACAATTGGCGTAACAGCAGTTATAATTATGAGTATTTTATATTTTGGTGGAGATATTATTGTTGGAATATTTACCACTAATGCTAATGTATTTGATTTAACAGTTACAGCTTTGCACTATTTTAAACCAGTTTTTCTGTTTATAGGTGTAAATGTATTTTTATCTGGTTACTTTACAGCTCTTGGAGATGGTCTTACCTCTGTAACTATATCTTCTCTTCGCTCACTTATTTTTGTTGTAGTATTTATATTCACTATTCCAGCAATAGTTGGTGTAAATGGGATATGGATGACTATGCCTATGGCAGAAATTTGTACAATTATAATTTCGTTAATTTTATATAATAAAAAAGGTAAACAATATATTCAATAAAAATGAAAACACCGTATATACTGCTGATAAGTATATGCGGTGTTTTTGATATATTAAAGATACACAACCCTAGCACCAAATGGTGTTAAAGCCAATTTTGCTATTTTAAAGCATTGTAATCCAAACGGAATACCGATAATTGTACAGCATAATAATACGCCGTTAAGTAATGCACACAAAGCCAATGGAATACCACTGAAAATCATCCACAAAACATTTGCAAATACAGAAACAGTGTTTCCACCATATTGTATTTCTTTTCCAAAAGGGAAAAAGGTAATATTTGCAAGTTTAAAACATTGTTGTCCAATCGGAATTCCAACAATAGTGATACTCCAAAGAATTCCTGCTATTGTCCAAGAAAGACCTTGCCATAATCCACTACATAAAAACCAAATTATATTTCCTAAACAAGTCATCTATTTGCCTCCTTCTTAATGTTTATTTTATATATTATATCATATTTATATAGTGTAAAAAAGTTATATATTACGAAAATTATTCTTATAAAACTATAAAAATAAACTAAAAATTATAAAAATTGATATTTATAATATAAAAACACTATATAAGCATTTAATAACATATATAGTGTTTTTTTGTTAGCAACAGCAGAAAGGTCCACAACACATTCTGCCCAAACAAAGCCCAAAACACAATTTTTCTACGCCAAATAAAGTGTTCATATTATAGCCTTGTGCATTTCTTTCATAGCTTTGTGCTGATTTTGTATAATATTGTAAAACATTTTTATATATAGGGTTCTCAGGTTCCATTTGAATAGCTCTTTTGATATTATCAATTGCTTGAACGGTATTTCGAATACCATTATTTGCAAGAGAATTTAAGTAAAACCAACGAGCATTTCTTTTTACACCTTCAACATAAGATAAAATTCTTAACGCCTCTTGGAAGTTGTTACTATTTATAGCTGCGATAGCTCTTCTTATTTCATAGCTGTCATTAGGTTTTTCTTTTGGATGCAGATAACTTGCATTGTTATTATTTCCAAAATCAAAGAAATCATTTAAGTCAACTTCATAATATGTCCAACCACCGTTGCCACCATATTGATAAGTGCGATAGCTGCCATAATTTCCTGATTGCTGATTGTTATATGTGCCATATCCATAAGGATTGTTATTGTAGCTTTGGGCTCTTTGTGCTGAATATTTTTCCGGATTCATTAACATATCATAAGCTACATTTATTTCGTTCATTTTTTCACTGGCCTTAGGGTCATCAGGATGAAGGTCAGGGTGATATTCTTTTGCTTTTTTACGATAAGCCCTTTTTATTTCGTCCTGAGTGGCATTTTCGGAAACTCCAAGAACTTTATGTGGGTCATTTATCATTATTTTTCTCCTTTTTTTGTTGTAAGTTATTATTAAACTTTGACCATATACCAGAATAAAAGATGTTTTTTAAAATTTCCTCATCTTGAACAAGTGGAAGCATTTCAAAAGCGTTTGATGCTTGACCAAGAAATAATTTAAGTGTAATTCGTAAATCATCATCTGTCAATTGAAAGTTTTTTAATGGATTATAACTATTCTTTTTTATATCTTCTTCAAGGTCAAGAAAGGCATCTAAAAGATATATATATTTGCCAAGTCCATAGCCGATTGCATACATATAATTTGACCAAATATCTTTTTCAACCACAAATAATCCAGCCATAAGCCTGCCAAAATTATTTGCAGCTAAATCGGCTGATGCGTCTGTATTTTCTTTCTCTATTTCGGATAAATTGCTTAATTCAGTTTCTATAATCTCACATTGATTTGGCCATAATTCTTTTACATTTTTATAGGCTTTTTCCAATAATGAGGCATAGCTTTTGGCTTTTATACTATGGTCATCATTCCAGTCATCAATACATTTAAAATAAACAAGTGCAACAGTCATATCTGCTGTATAATCAATATATTTGTTTGAAATATATTTATGAGTTTTAAATGGATGAGCAATACATTTGCTTTCTGTTTCGGTTTCTTTTGGTTCATAAAGGGAAGACAGAAGTGCTGCAAGAAATGCCATGTCATAAGTTAAACCAAAACTGCTTGCAATGCCATGGCGTTTACTTAAAGCGTGACAAACACCACAATATATACTTTTATACCTTATTTGTTGTTCTTTGGATAAATCATTTATATTTGCTTGTACAAATCCAAACATAGTTTAATCCTCTTTAAGTTTTCTTTATAAATGATGTATGGCATTTTGGACAAGAAATTTCTATTTTGCCCTTGCCTTTAGGAACTCTTACAACTGTGCCACAAGTTGGGCAGGAAAAGAAGCTGTGAGTTTTTCTTTCTTTCCATTTTCTTCTCTGCAATGATGTTTTACTATTCAATTTATTTTTATAGAAAAGAAATAATTCTCTTTCTTGGCGTCTTTTTGTAAAATCTTTTGAGTAACATCTGTAAATATTTATAATAGCTATAAACGTAGCAATAAAGTATATGAATTTTGAACTAAAAATAGATGAAATCAAAAATAATGCGATAGAGAAAAAAAGTAAAAATTTTGAAAACTCATCAGCACCATATCGACCGTAAGTTATTTTGTAAATTATATCTTTTAACTTTTGTGTAAAATTGTTCATTATATAAACTCCTACAATTTAATTAGTTTCTTATATTATTATTTATAAGTATAATAATATAAATATTTAAAGAACATTATGTGAAAAGTGGTGCTGTAAGTGTGAAAAATAAAAGAAACAAAAGATAAAAATGAATTTGATATATATGTTTATATCTATTATAATTGTGTCAATATTATTTATATATTCATATATGTGTTTGCATCCAATAGTTATTACTCAACCAGCATATATTCAGAAAATAAGGTGTGCGTTGTAGAAACAGTTATAGTTGGAAAAGTTCCAAACGAGTTGAGTAGTGACTTATTTGATTACAAATAATATAATATTGTAAAAATAATATCTTTTTGATATAATATAATTTCGAGGTGAAGGCAGTGGATTTGAAAACAGCACAAGAAAAATTAAATAATTTAAAACAGCTAGTGGCATACCATAGCGATTTGTATTACAATCAAAATCGTACAGAAATAAGCGACTATGAATATGATATGCTTATGCAGGACATCAAAAAAATAGAGATGCAGTTTCCACAGCTTATAACTGAAGATTCTCCAACACAGACAGTTCAGGGAATTGCAAACTCAACATTTGAAAAAGTTAAACATGATGTTAAAATGGAAAGTTTGCTGGACGCTTTTTCTTTTGATGAAATCAGAGATTTTGATGAAAGAGTACAAGAAGTATCAAGTGATGCAAAATATGTTGTTGAGGCAAAAATAGATGGATTGTCAATGAGTCTTGAATATGTTGACGGTGTATTTACAAGAGGTTCAACTCGTGGTGATGGTGTTGTTGGTGAAGATGTTACTCAAAATCTTGCAACAATAAAGTCTATACCTAAAAAAATAAAAAATGCACCAAAATTCTTGGAAGTTCGTGGCGAAGTTTATATGCCAAAAGAAGTATTTTTATCTCTTATTAAACAACAGGAAGAAGACGGGAAAAAGCTATTTAAAAATCCAAGAAATGCAGCGGCAGGTTCTGTAAGACAAAAAGACAGTAAAATTACAGCAGAGAGAAATCTGGATATTTTTGTATTTAATATTCAGCAAATAAGTGATGAATATTCTATTTCAAGCCATAAAGAATCTTTGGACCTATTGAAAAAGTTTGGGTTTAATGTATCTCCAAGATATAATATATTTGATAATATAGATGATGTAATTAAAGAAATTCAAAATATTGGAGATTTAAGAGGGCAATTTAGTTTTGAAATTGACGGTGCAGTTGTAAAGGTGGATGACTTTACAATTAGAAATGAGATGGGTAGCACAAATAAATATCCAAGATGGGCAGTTGCATTTAAGTATCCACCAGAAGAAAAGGCTACTATTCTTAAAGATATAGAAGTTTCTGTTGGAAGAACCGGCGTTTTAACACCTACTGCTATATTTGACACTGTTCAGCTTGCTGGAACAAGTGTTCAAAGAGCAGTTTTGCACAATCAAGATTTTATAGATGAAAAACAACTTGATATTGGCGATGAAATTTTAGTTAGAAAAGCCGGAGATATAATTCCAGAAGTTGTTAAAGTTGTTAAGAAAAACAGTGATTCTATTTTTAAAATTCCACTTATTTGTCCATCATGTGGTAGTGAAATAGTAAAAACAGATGAATCAGCATTAAGATGTATTAACCCTGAGTGCCCACAACAACTTACAAGAAATATAATTCATTTTGCATCACGTGGAGCAATGAATATAGATGGTCTTGGTGAAAGTATTGTATATCAGCTTGCAGAAAAAGAACTTATAAAAGATGTAGGAGATTTGTATTATCTTACTTACGAACAAGCTATTACTCTTGAAGGCTTTAAAGATAAATCTGCAAAAAATCTTATAAATGCCATTGAGCAATCAAAAAAAGCAAATTTTGATAAATTGATTTTTGCTTTTGGTATAAGAAATGTGGGCGAAAAAGCAGCAACTTTGCTTGCAGAAAAATTTAAAAATCTTGATAACTTGATAAAAGCAGATATAGAAAGTATAATTGAAATTGACGGCTTTGGTTTGACGGGCGCACAAAGTGTTGTTGAGTATTTCAAAAAAGATACAGTACAGATTGTTATTGAAAAACTTGTTAACGCAGGTGTAAATACAGAGTATATTTCAACACATACAAGTGATGTGCTTTCTGGCAAAACATTTGTTGTGACCGGCACATTGCCAAGTCTTTCAAGAGATGAAGCAGAAAAGCTTATAACTGATAATGGGGGAAAAGCCTCTTCATCAGTATCAAAAAAGACAAGCTTTGTTCTTGCAGGGGAAAAAGCAGGAAGTAAATTGGATAAAGCAAATACACTTGGAATACCTGTAATAACTGAAAAACAATTTTTAGAAATGATAAAATAATTAAAGGAGTAATTATGGAAATAAATATCAAACATATTGCAAAACTTGCAAAGTTATCGATTCCTGAAGACAAAATTTCAAAGTTTGAAACAGAAATGGAAGATATAATCAAAATGGTGGAAAATCTTCCAGAAATAACATCAGAGTCAGCTCTTGTAGATGTTAACAATACAATGGAGCTTAGAGAAGATGTTGTTATTCCATCAAGTCCTCGTGATGAAATGATAATGAATGCACCACAGACAGCTGCAGGCTGTATCTTGATACCTAAAGTTGTAGAGTAATAAAGGAGTTTAAAGATGGATAAATTGTACAGCTTATCAGCTACTTCTATGAAAGAACTTCTTGATAAAAAAGAAGTATCTTCCGTAGAAATTACAAAATCTGTTATAGACAGAATAGAAAAAACAGATAAAGAAATAAATGCATATATTAGCTATAATTTTGAAAACGCATTAAAACAGGCAGAAACTGTTGATGAAAAAAGAGCAAAAGGCGAAACTGTTGGCGTATTGGCAGGTATTCCTGTTGCTGTTAAAGATAATATTTGTGTTAAAAATTTAAAAGTTACATGTGCATCAAAAATGTTAGAAAACTTTGTTGCTCCATACAATGCAACAGTTGTAGAAAAACTTTATGCAAATGACGCAATTATTATTGGTAAAACAACAATGGATGAGTTTGCAATGGGCTCTTCTGGTGAAAACTCTGCATTGGCTATTGCTAAAAACCCATGGGACACACAGAGAGTTCCTGGTGGTTCTTCATCAGGTAGTGCAGCAACAGTTGCAGCAAGTCAGGTTCCATTTGCTTTGGGTTCTGATACTGGTGGGTCAATTAGACAGCCATCAGCTCTTACAGGACTTGTTGGTATGAAACCTACATACGGTGCAGTAAGCCGTTATGGTCTTGTTGCCTTTGCATCTTCTTTAGACCAAATTGGACCTATGGCAAGAACTGTTGATGATACAGCAATGCTTTTTGGTGCAATTTGTGGTAAAGACAATAAAGATGCTACAAGCAAAAACTATACATTTGAAGGCTACACAGATTCTGTTAAAGGTATGAGGATTGGTGTGCCAAAAGAATATTATGGTGAAGGCGTAAATCCGATTGTAAAAGAAAAAGTATATGCAGCTCTTGAAACTCTCAAAGCACAAGGGGCTGAAATTGTTGATATTACTTTGCCATCAACAGACTATGCACTTTCTGCATATTACATCATTGCTTGCGCAGAGGCAGCATCTAACCTTGGCAGATATGATGGCGTTAAATGTGGCTATTCAGGAAATAGAACAGCTGGTCTTGATGAAATGTACGAATCTACAAGAAGTGAAGGCTTTGGTGATGAAGTTAAGAGAAGAATAATGCTTGGTACTTATGTTCTTAGCTCAGGTTACTATGACGCATACTATAAACGCGCAAAAGTTCTTCAACAGAGCATTGCAAAAGAATTTGAAGATGCATTTAAATTGTGCGATGTAATCCTCACTCCAACATCTCCAACAACATCATTTAAGTTTGGTGAAAAATCAAGCAATCCAGTTGAAATGTATGCAGGTGATATCTGTACAGTTACAGTTAATATTGCAGGTCTTCCAGGTATCAATGTTCCTTGTGGATTTGACAGCAATAATCTTCCAATCGGTTTCCAGATAATCGGTAAGAAATTTAGAGAATCAGATATTTTGACTGTTGCTAAATGTTACGAAAATACAGTTGGCGGTTTTGCAGTAAAGGAGTTTTAGTCTATGATCAATAATAATTACGAAATCGTTGTAGGCTTAGAGGTACACGCAGAGCTTTCAACAAAAACAAAAATCTTTTGTGGCTGTAAAAATGAATTTGGCGCAGAAGTAAATACAAATGTTTGTCCAGTTTGTATGGGACTTCCAGGAACATTGCCTGTTCTTAACAAACAAGTTGTAGAATATGCAATTAAAATGGGTCACGCACTTAACTGTAATATTAACCGTGTTACAAAACAGGACAGAAAAAACTATTTCTATCCTGACCTTCCAAAAGCTTATCAAATTTCACAGTTTGATATTCCACTTTGCGAAAAAGGTTATCTTGACATTCTTGTTGGTGAGGATATTAGAAGAATTGGTGTTACAAGAATTCATATAGAAGAAGATACAGGTAAACTTATCCACGCTGACGAATTTGGTGGCACTCTTGCTGATTATAATCGTTGTGGTGTTCCTCTTATTGAAATTGTTTCTGAACCAGATATTCGTTCAGCAGAAGAAGCAAAAGCTTATCTTGAAACAATTAGAACAATTTTGCTTTACCTTGGCATCAGTGATGCAAAAATGCAGGAAGGCTCTATCCGTTGTGACGTTAATGTTTCTGTACGCAAAAAAGGTCAAACAGAATTTAATACTCGTGTTGAAATGAAAAATGTTAACAGTTTCTCTGCTGTTTACAATGCTATAAATTATGAAGCTGAAAGACAGATTGAAGAAATTGAAAAAGGTAATGAAATCAGTCAAGAAACAAGAAGATGGGATGATGCGTTAGGCAAAAACTTTATTCTTCGTTCAAAAGAAGATGCACAAGACTATCGTTATTTCCCAGACCCAGACCTTCTTACTTTTGTTGTTCCACAAGAAAAAGTTGATGAACTTAAAGCTCAACAACCAGAACTTCCAGTTCAAAAAATATTTAGATATATAAATGACTTTGGTCTTTCAAGAACAGATGCAGAAACAATTGCACTCAGCAAAGATAAAGCAAAATTCTTTGATGAATGTATGGCTCTTAAAAAATGTGATGCAAAACTACTTTCAAACTGGGTTCTTGGTGAAATTACAAGAATTGCAAATGAAAGAAGATGCGAAATTGCAGACCTTACACTTTCAGTAGAAAATCTTGTAGAAATGATTTCTCTTATTGAAAACAAAACAATTTCTAATGCAGCAGCTAAAACTGTTTTTGAAGTTATCGTTGATAAAGACGAAAAACCAACAGATATTGTAAAAGAAAAAGGTCTTGCACAGATAAGTGATACATCTGCATTACAGACAATTGTTGATACAGTTCTTGCAAATAATGAAAAAGCGATTGCAGACTACAAATCAGGTAAAACAAATGTTTTGGGTTTCCTTGTTGGTCAGTGTATGAAACAAAGTAAGGGTCAAGGTAACCCTGCAATGTTCAAAGAAATGGTAATTGCCGGTATAGAAAATAGCTAATAATCATTTAAGTAAAGGGGAAGGCAATAAACCTTCCCTTACCTGTTATATAATTTTTAGGTATAAAGAGAAAAAAAATATGAAAGAAAGAATATTATCATTTTTAAATCAAAATATAGCTCTTATTGTTGTCAGTGGTGTACGCAAAGGTGTTCAGACTGAATTTTCAAAAGTTACAATTAAACCATTTCTTTCAAAAGAGGAAGTAAAGTATCAGCTAGAATACACAAAGGGCAAGCAAGTTGTCCATAAAAATATTGACAAAGACAGCCTTGCAGAAAATATTGAAGAGCTTTTTGAAATATTTACACAATGTGTTATATATGGCGAAGAAAATGATTATCATTTGAATTGCTTTAATGGAAAGATTAAATCTAAAACAATGGCACCATCAAAACAATGTAAAATTACAACACATAATAAAAAGAAAGAATATGCTCTTAATGAAGGTGATGAAATTGACTTTTTAATTTATCTTGGTGTTATGACAAAAGATAGAAAAATTGTAAAGTCAAAATACAATAAATTCAGACAGATAAATAAATATCTTGAATTGCTAAAAAGCTCAATTGATTCTTTGCCAACAGATAGACCACTTAAAATAGTGGATTTTGGTTGTGGAAAAGCATATCTTACATTTGCATTATATTATTATATTGTAAAAATTCTTGGCAGAGAAGCTTTTATCACAGGACTTGATTTGAAAGAAGATGTTATTGATTATTGTAATAAAGTTGCAAAAGACTTAAATTATACAAATCTTGAATTTCAAAAAGGGGATATAAAAAATTATTCTCGCACTCAGGATGTTGATATGGTAATTATGCTCCATGCTTGTGATAATGCAACTGATGAAGGAGTTGTGCAAAGCATTAAATTTAATGCAAAGATAATTATTGCTGTTCCATGTTGCCAACATGAGTTCTTTCCACAAATAAAAAATGATAGTCTTAATCCGATGCTTAATCACGGAATAATAAAAGAAAGATTATCAGCATTAGTTACAGATAGTCTTAGAGCACAAATTTTGACCGCTGTTGGTTTTGATGTTTCTGTTATGGAATTTATTGAAACAGAGCATACACCAAAAAATATTGCAATAAGAGCAGTTAAAAAATCTGGATTTAATAAAAAGGCTTTTGATGAATACAAAGCATTTAGAGATAATTTTAATTTAAAGCCTTATATTGAAAGACGATTTATAGAAGAAAATATACTTTAAAAAATAAAAGACAACCAATTTATGTTGGTTGTCTTTTTATTTTGATTTTTTGTTCTATTCATTGGACAGGCATCATATATTTTATTGAGGTGAAAATATATGGATATTTATAATTATTTGCCAGATAGCATAGCAAATTGCCTTAAAAGTTATAGCTATATAAATAGTGTTACAGAAATTAGGTTGCGAAAAAACAATCCTATACAAATAACATTAAAAGGAAAAAATCAAATATTAAACAGTCAAAATGTTACTCAAAATGATTTAAATAACATTTTACTCAATATTTGTGAAGGCTCCATAAATGTATATGAAAATGAAATCTCTCAAGGATATATAACCATTGATGATGGTTGTAGGGTTGGCATAGGTGGAGAGTTCTTTTATAATCCAGTATCAAAAAAATATTTGCTTAAAGAGCTGGATAGTCTAAATATAAGGATTGCTAAAAATATAACCCAATTTGAAAATCAAGATAAGTTGAATATTAACAAAAGCAGTTTGATTGTTGGTGCACCACATAGTGGCAAAACAAGTCTGATAAAACTTATATCAAAAGAATTATCTAAAAATTTTCGTGTTGCGATTTGTGATGAAAGAAATGAAATTTCATCAACTTCCATAAACTGTGATGTAATAAAGGGTATAAAAAAAGCTGATGCAGTTTCTATGGCAACAAGAACACTAAATCCGGAATTTATAATTTGCGATGAAATTGGGCTTGAAAGTGAAAGTAGAGAAATACTTTCAGCTACAAATACAGGTGTAAAGTTTATTTGTTCAGCTCACGGAGAAAACATAAAAAATGTATTTAATAGACCAAATATACGAGTATTGTTGGATAATGGAATATTTGAACAAGCAGTTTTTTTAAAACAAGTAAATGATAAATTCTATATAGAGGAAATTATTGATGTTTAAAATTATTGGTTGTGTAATGATTGTTTTTTCAGCATCATTTATGTTTTCTCAAAAAACATTAGTTTATTTTTTTACTTATAAATTTATAAAAGAAACACTGTATATTGCAGAAAAAATTATGTATGAAAAAAATACAAATCTTACATATAACAAGATTTTTGAAAAGATATGTGTTGATAGAGAAAAATATCTTAATAAAGCTGAAAAAAATCTATATATAGATAGACAGATTTTTGAATATATACAAGCCTTCTTCTCTGATTTAGGTAAAAGAGATAGTATATCGGAAAATCAATATTTCAAATATCATTTGGCAGAATTAGAAAGAGAAAAGAAAGATTTCTATAAAAAATATATAGATAACAGAAAAATAAATTTGATATACGGAATATCTATCGGTGCTTTTGTATCGATATATTTAGTGTAATGGGAGAATTAAAATGGAAGTAGATTTAATTTTTAAAATAGCTGCTATTGGAATAATAGTTGCAGTGTTAAATCAGGTTCTGATACGCAGTGGCAGAGAAGACCAAGCAATGCTAACCACATTAACAGGTTTAATTGTTGTTTTAATGATGGTAATAACACAGATTAAAGAATTATTTGTTACTATAAAATATCTTTTTGAGTTGTAAATTATGGAATTTTTTAAAATTGCAATTTTGGTTTTGATAGTAGTGATTATGGTTAGCAGTATACCAACTTTCAGCAAAGAAATAACAGTTATTATCACTGTTGGAAGTTGTATTGTCGTATTGGTTTACATACTAAATCAAGCACAAGGGGCATTGGAATATATAAAAAATATAGCAGACAGAATGTCTTTTGATGGTCTTGAAGTTGTATTGAAAGCTGTTGGAGTTGGATTTATAACACAATTTGTATCTGATATGGCATTAGACTGCAATAATAAATCTCTATCAAATCAGATAATTTTTGCTGGACGAATAACGGTTTTGCTTTTAGCAATGCCAGTGTTTTTGCAAGTTTTTGAAATTATAGAACGATTATTGGGTTGATTATGAAAAAAATAATAATTGCATTTATGGTTTTCTTTTTATTAGCTTTTCCTGTATCAGCACAAACAAATACATATGAAGATAAAATATTAGAATTTACAGAGCAAAATAATATTGATTATGATGCATTAAAACAATCTCCATTTGAAACTTTGTGGGATACAATTAAGAATGCTTTTTTTGAAAATTTTACAAAACCACTAAAAGTGTTTTATAAGATATCGGCAATATTGATATTATCAGCATTTCTTAACTTTTTTGTTTCTGACAGTTCCAAAGAAATGGTGAAACTAATAAACACTCTATGTATTTTAGTGGTTTTTTGCAATATTTTTCAGGATTTTTTAAGGCAAACAAATGTGATAATATCTGGACTTACTGATATGAAAAATTTTATGATTGCATTTATTCCTATTTTTTCAAGCATTTCTTTTGCAAGTGGGGAGATGGTTACTTCCACAGTATATACCGGATTTTTTCTTTTAAGTGTTATTGTTACTGCTGATTTTTGCATAAGATATATTGTTCCATCGGTTAAATTATTTTTTGCACTAGGAATAACAAACTCTATTTCAAATGTTTTTAAGATTGATGCATTATGTGAGTTTTATTCAAAAGCAGTCAAATTGATTATGACAGCAGTTGTGTCTATATTATGCTTTGCATTATCTTTGCAAACAACAATTACACAAGGGCAAGACTCTCTTGCACTTAAAACTGGAAAATTTATTGTGACAAGTGCTGTTCCAATAATTGGCTCCACATTACAAGGAGCAATAGGCAGTGTATACGCAAGTATGGGTGTATTAAAAGGATTTTTTGGACTTGTTGGGATAGTTGTTATTGTAAATATATTTCTGCCAACTATTATAACTCTTGCTGTGAATTGGGTCGGATATTATTTAATGATTGCATTAAGCGATGTTTTAGAAAACAAAGCTGCAACAGATATATTATCCTGCTTTAAAAATGTTATAGAAATATTGCTGTCAATGTTGGTTTTATTTATGGTACTTTTGATTTTTTCTTTAACGATAATGATAAAAGTTACTCAAGGAGTTTAAAAATGGAAAAGATTACATCAATGGTAGGCACGTTATGTATTTGTATTTTTGTAACTGGAATTCTATATAATATTGGATGCTTTAAAGTTACAGAAAAAACAATAAAATTTGTAATTTCAATATATATATTGGTGATTACATTTAAAGCAGCAATGGATATTAAACTTGATTTTTCAATGAATAGTATAAATGATATATCAATGGAATATCAAAATACAGAGGATGCTAAGGATATAATAATTGAACAGACACAGCTAGATATAGAAAATATAATAAAAAATAGGCTTGATGAAAAAAATATATCCTATAATAGCATATCAGTGCATATATTAGAACAAAGCAACAATATTACAATTGATAAGATAGATATACAGTGTAAGCCAGAATATAAAAAAGAAGTGCAGAACTGTATAAAAGATTTATTAACTGCAAATACAGTCGTCGTTATAGGAGAATAAAAGTGAAACTGGATTATATGAAAATAATTGAGAAAATATCTCAAAAGGGAAAACAGAATGTAGTGGTTTTGATTGGAATATTGGGCATATTTTTGATATTGGTAAGTGAAATGAATTTTTCTTCTGGCAACGAAAAGAAAGTTTCTCAAAATAATTCTCTGCAAGAATATAAAATTCAGACAGAAAAAGAAATTACATCTTTACTAAAAGAAATAAATGGTGTTGGCAATGTAAAGGTGATGATTACTTTAGAAAGCGGACAGGAGAATATTTATGCACAGCAAGAAAAAAACATAAATGATTATCAGAATGATAAGAATGAAAACAGAAATCAAGAAAGCTCAAAAAATACTTTTGAAAATCAAGTGGTAATTGTAAATAATTCTGGAAATAATTCTGCTTTGGTTGAGAAAGTTTTGCAGCCAACAATACAAGGTGTAGCTGTTGTTTGCTCAGGAGCTGATGATATATCAGTAGTAAGTGCTGTAACAAACTCAGTATCAGTTGTGCTGAATGTGCCAACACATAAAATTTGTGTAACTAAAATGAGATAAAACATTGGAGGCTAATAATTATGAAAAAATTGGACAGACAAAGAAAAGCAACACTTATGGCACTATCTATGGCATTGGTAGTTGCAGTATACTTAAATTGGCAGTATTCTCGCCCTGCAACAGATATGCATATTATGACAGAAGATACAAACGCACCAGTAGAGAAATTTGAAGAATATGATTTTGTTGAAAAAACTGTACTAAATCCAGAGGGAGATTTGTTGGAAACAGCAGCTGAGGAAGAAACAAAAAACTATGGTGATGCACAATTGGTGTCATCAACAGAAAAATCTGCTGAAAAATACTTTGAAGAAACAAGATTATCAAGACAAAAATCTCGTGATGAAGCTCTGGATGTCTTGAAAAAAACTCTAAAAAATGCAAAAATAAGTGAAACTGAGAAAAAAGATGCTACACAGGAATTATCAGGTATTATTCAAAATATAACAACAGAAACAGATGTAGAAAATCTTGTAAAAGCAAAAGGATTTACAGATTGTGTTGCTTTCATAAATGGAGATAAAATAACTGTGGCTGTTCAAGTTGCAGGAAATGAACTTACAAAACAGAATGTTGCACAAATAAGAGATATAGTTTTGAATAAAACTACAATTAGTTCACAAAATATTGTGGTAATTGAAGTAAAATAGTGTTGTTATATTGAATAAATAGTGGTATAATATACATCATATACGGAGGTATACAATATGGAAGTTAAAAAATCAAACCAAGAAATCGGCAACTTATATATATCTACCGGAGTAATTGAAAAAGTTGCAAAACTTGCAACTTTGGAAGTTGAGGGAGTTGCTGATGTATCAACAGGTCTTTCTGGTGTTAGAGGTGTTTTTGCAAAAACAAATTTGCCAAAACCCGTTGAAGTAAATATGAGTGATGGTGTTGCAGAACTTGATGTAAACATTGTTGTTAAGTATGGAACAAAAGTTCCTGTTGTGTGCAAAAATGTTCAGGAAGCAGTTAAATCAAGTGTACAAAATATGACAGATGTAGCTGTTTCAAAAGTTAATGTAATTGTTGCAGGCATTCAGGCAGAAAACTAATGAATTAAAATTATATATCCCTCCCACCATTGACGATGGGAGGGAATATTAAACAGGAAGGTAAAATTTTATGATAACAAGACGCAAGGCTAGAGAAAATGCATTTATTGCTGTATTTGAAGCAGGTTTTAGCTCAAATGACATAGAAGAAATTTTGGCACTTACACAAGAAGTTCCAGAATATGAAGATTATATGTTAGATTCTTTTGCTATAAGTCTCATAAACAACTACTATAACCACGCAGAAGAAGTTAATGATGTTATTGAAAGCAAACTGAAGAAATGGTCACATTCAAGAATTTCCAGAGTAGCAAGTGCAATTCTTCGTTTAAGCGTTGCGGAAATGCTCTTTTCTGCGGAAAAAGATATAGATAGCATTATCATCAATGAGGCAGTTGAGATTTGCAAAAAGTTTGCAGGAGATAACGATTATCAATTTGTCAATGGCGTTTTGGGTGCAATTGCAAAAGATAAAAGTGGAGAATAATGCTAACCCTTGGTATTGATACAAGTAACTATGCTACATCAATTGCAGTTATAGATTACGAAAAAAATAAAGTATTACTTAATGAAAAACATTTTTTAAATGTAAAAAAAGGCGAATGCGGATTGCGTCAGCAAGATGCAGTGTTTGGACACATAAAAAATTTAATAGAAGTATTAGAGCTTGTACACAATAAATTTGATTTATCTACTGTACAAGCTGTTGGTGTATCAGTAAAACCTACTAACGAAGAAAATTCATATATGCCTTGTTTTTTAGTAGGTAAAGTTATTTCACAGGCAATAAAAGCAGTTAAGAATATTCCGGTTATAGAAACAACTCATCAATATGGTCATTTAAACAGTGCACTCTTTTATCTTAATAATGAAGAATTATATAATAGAAAAATAATTGTTTTTCATGTTTCTGGTGGTACAACAGATATGATTTTGATTGAAAATGGCAAAATTATAGAAACTGTTGGTTCATCACTTGATTTATTTGCAGGACAAGCTATTGACCGCTTGGGTGTTAAACTTGGATTTTCTTTTCCAGCAGGTATGTACGTTTCTCAAAAAGCCTCAATGTGTGACGAAAAATTTTCACCAAAAATTAGTGTAAAAGGTCTTAATTGTAACTTGTCTGGTTTAGAAAACCAATGTGATAAGCTTATGGAACAAGGATATAACGATGAATATATATGTAAATATTGTCTAACATTTATAGCAAAGACACTTTTAAAAATGGCTGCTAATGCAAGAGAAGTATATGGAGATTTGCCAATTGTTTTTGTTGGTGGTGTAATGAGCAGCGATATTATAAGAGATATTGTTTCTCATAGCCTTGAAAATTCATATTTTGTAGAAGCCATTTTTTCTCAGGATAACGCAATAGGAACAGCTGTTATTGCAGCAAGAAAGGTGATTTATGGATAAAGCTTTAACTGTTACTGCTTTAAATAATTATGTTAAAAGCATTTTGGAAGAAGATTTTAATTTGTCAGATATAGCAGTTGAAGGTGAAATTTCAAATTTTGTAAATCACTACAAATCAGGACACTACTATTTTGCTTTAAAAGACGATAAAGCATTGATAAAAACTGTAATGTTCAGTGCATATAACAAGAAATTAGAGTTTTTACCTGAGAATGGTATGAAAGTTATCATTCAAGGTAAAGTAAGCTTATATGAAAGAGATGGAACATATCAGCTTTACGCAACAGATATGTTTCCAAGTGGTATAGGTTTAAAGCATCTTGCATTGGAAAAACTAAAAGAAAAGCTTAATAATGAGGGACTTTTTGATGCAAAACACAAAAAAATCTTACCACCATACCCGTTTACTGTGGGTGTAGCAACATCTGCAACAGGTGCAGCACTGCATGATATTATCAGCGTAACAAATCGCAGATTTCCTTGTGCAAAGCTTATAGTTGCACCTTGTGGTGTTCAAGGAGATAATGCAAAAAGCTCAATTATAAAGGCTATAAACAGTTTGGATAGTCATCCAGATGTAGAAGTTATAATAATTGCTCGTGGTGGTGGCAGCAAAGAGGATATGTGGATATTTAATGATGAAGATATTGCACGATGCGCTTTTGCTTGCAAAAAACCAACAGTAAGTGCTGTTGGACATGAAATAGATTGGACTATTCTTGACTTCATTTGCGACAAAAGAGTTGCAACACCAACTGCTGCAGCTGAAGTTGTTTTTCCAGATATTCATTCATTGCAGTACCAAATCGGTATGTTAGAGAAAAATATTTATTCTAGTACCATGGAAAAAATTTCAAGTGGAAAGTCCAATCTTGAAATAATAAAAAATTCAAAAGGTTTTAATAACGTAAAAGCTGTATGTCAAAAAAATCAAGATAAACTTGCTAATTATCATAGATTTATCACTCAATCAGTAAAAAATAATATAGAAAAAAATATACAACAGCTTAATTTTCTGTCAGATAAAATAGATAATAATAATCCTTTGCATAATTTGAAAAAGGGATATTCACTGGTTTTCAAAAATGATATACCAGTAACAATTGATAAAAAAATAAATAAAAATGATAAAATTGTTGTTAGAACATATAATCAACAATTAAATTGTGTAGTTGAAAGCACAAAAACAATAAAGCAGAAAGGAATTTCATAAATATGACATTTGAACAAGCTATGGAAAGATTGGAGCAAATTTCCAAAATATTAAGTGAAAATCAAGTTTCTATTGATGAATCCCTAGAACTATATTCAGAAGGGGCTAAGCTGATTAGTTTTTGCAGTGAAAAATTGGAGGCTGCATCTGTTAAAATTGAAGAAATTAACTCTAAAATAAATGAAGGAGTTTAGATTATGATAAATACATATTTACAAGCAACAGAAGATGCTTTGACCAAAAACTGTAATTTGTATTTTTATGACGATAGTCAAGTAAATAAAGCTGCGAGGTACTCTTTGCTTAATGTAGGCAAAAGAGTTAGAGCAATGCTTATTTATCTCACAGCTGATATGTGTGGAATGGACTGGAAAAAATACAAAGATTTTGCTTGTGCAATAGAAATGGTTCATTGTTATTCTCTTATACATGATGATTTGCCGTGTATGGACAATGACGATATGCGCAGAGGTAAACTTTCTTGTCATAAAGCATTTCCAGAAAATATTGCATTGCTTGCAGGAGATTCTTTGATAGGCTGTAGTGTTGAAACTATAGTTAATTCACAAGAATTTAATGAAGTTGAAAAAGTTAAAGCCATTAAATATTTATGTTCTGCAATTGGACCAAAAGGTATGATTTATGGTCAAGAGCTTGATTTGAAATTTGAAACAGAAAAAGCAAATAAAGAACAGCTTGATATGATTCATAGAAACAAAACAGGTCAGCTTATATCATTATGTGGAAAATTGGGCAGTATTGGTGCTACTATTACAGAAGAACAAGAAAATGCTATAAATATTTTTTTTGCAAATACTGGGCTTGTTTTTCAGATAGTTGACGATATTCTTGATGTTGAGGGAAATCAAGAAGAGCTTGGAAAACCAATAGGCAGTGATGCAGAAAATGGTAAATCAACATTTATATCATTGTATGGTTTGGAAGAATCCAAAAAACAAGTTGAAGAACTTACAAAAAAAGCAAATGACTTGTTGTATTCACAGTTTGGAGATAGAGCAAAACAAATTATTGAATACACTAAAAAGTTATCAGAGAGAAAAAAATAAGGAATATTAGTATATGTTGGAAATCATAAAAGAGTTTGTAAGCAATTACATTATACAAGTAGCCTTTTGTTCTTGGTTAACAGCTCAGATATTGAAAACAATTATAAATTTTTATGTTACTAAAAGTTTGAAATTGGAAAGAATGGTTGGAGCTGGCGGTATGCCAAGTTCACACACAGCTCTGGTCATTGCAATGACAATTGCAACAGCAAAGTTATGTGGAGTAGGTTCTCCAAACTTTGCATTTTCTGTTTTGTTTGCAGCAGTTGTAATGTATGATGCAATGGGAGTGAGAAGAGCAGCAGGAGAACAGGCTAAAATATTAAATCAAATAGTTGATATGTGGCTTGAAAAAGCACATTTTGATGAAGAAAAAATGCCACAAGTTAAACAGTTGAAGGAAATGCTTGGTCACACTCCTTTAGAGGTATTTGGCGGTATTATTGTTGGTGTAATTGTTGCATCGATTATGTAGGGATTAAATTATGGAATATAAAATTTTGGATAAGATAAATAGAAGTGAGGATGTAGCTGATTTAAATATGGACCAGCTTCCACAACTTTGTGATGAAGTAAGACAGTTTTTGATTGAAAAAGTTTCAAAAACTGGGGGACATCTTTCTGCAAATTTGGGCACAGTAGAAGCGATAACAGCTATGCACTACTATTTTCCTACACCATTAAATCAATTTGTTTTTGATGTTGGTCATCAGTGCTATACTCATAAAATTTATACGGGCAGAAAAAAAGGCTTTGATAAGTTGAGAAAAAATGATGGACTTTCTGGTTTTCCATCTCCTAATGAAAGTATTCATGATGCTTTTATATCAGGACACGGAAGTACATCTATTTCTGTTGCAATTGGTATTGCAACTGCTAAAAAAATCAAAGGTGAACCAGGTAAAGTTATAGCTATGGTTGGTGATGGTGCTTTTACTGGCGGTATGGTTTATGAAGGCTTAAACAATGTGACAAAAGATTTGGACAACCTTATAGTTATATTAAATGATAACAAAATGTCCATATCTAAAAATGTTGGCAGTATGTCTACTTACTTATCAAAACTTAGAACAAGTGATGACTATATTGCTGCTAAAAAGAATGTTACATCTGTACTTGATAAAATGCCAATTTTGGGAAAACCTATAAGTACCGCAATTACATCATCAAAATCAGTTTTAAGAAGAAGCTTATATAAAAGCACATTGTTTGAAGATTTAGGTTTTATTTATCAGCAGGTAAATGACGGTAATGATATTTTTCAAGTTTGCAATGCATTGAAATTTGCTAAAAATGCAGAGGGACCTGTGTTTATCCATATGATGACTGTAAAAGGTAAAGGCTTTACACCTGCTGAGAAAAATCCGGGAGCATTCCATGGTGTTGGAAGTTTTAATGCTGATAGTGTTTCTGACCCAGATGTTGCACCAAGTGACTCTTTTTCAACTGTGTTTGGCAGAAATCTTTCAGATATGGCAAACACAAATAAGAAATTGTGTGCAATAACTGCTGCTATGAAATACGGAACAGGTCTTCAATTTTTCTACAAAGAACATAAAAAAAGATTTTTTGATGTAGGTATGGCAGAAGAACATGCAGTTACATTTGCATCAGCACTTGCAAAAAATAACCTTAAACCAGTTGTTTGTGTTTATTCCACATTTATGCAAAGAGCTATGGACTCATTTATACATGATACAGCACTACTGAACTTAAATGTTTTGTTTGCAATAGACCGTGCAGGTTTAGTACCAGGAGATGGAGAAACTCACCAAGGTATACATGATTTAAGTATTTTTGAAAATTATGATTATGTACCAATAGTCTGTCCATCAAACTATGATGAACTAAAATATTGGCAGGAATATCTTATAAATAGCGTTAACGGACCAAAAGTTATTCGTTATCCAAGAGGTGCTCAGGATAGCTATATTAAAGATTATGTATGTACAGGCAATTTCTATGATTTAATAGGTGATAGCAAAGATTGTGTTATTATATGTTATGGCAGACAGTTTGTTGAAGCTTTAAAAGCAAAAGAATTGCTTAGAGAAGGTGGAATTGATGTATCTGTCTTAAAGCTTAATGTAATAAATCCGATTTCATCAGAAATTATAGATATACTTTTAAACTATAAATATGTTTTTAGCTTTGAAGAGCATGTAAAAAATGGAAGTGTTTCAGCTAAAATAGGTCTTGAATTATTAGAAGCCAGTTTTGGTGGTATTTATAAATTTAAGTGTGTTGATAACTATACAGTTTATCATGCAAGTGTACCTGAATTACAGAAAAAATGTAAATTAGATGCAGATTCTATTGTAGATAAAATAAAGGAAAATTATGAAAATTAGATTAGACCAATATATCTTTGAAGAAGGTTATACAGAAAGCCGTCAGCGTGCACAGGCACTTATAATGTCTGGTATAGTTTATGTTAACAATCAGAAGGTTGATAAGGCTGGTTATTCTGTTAAAGAAACAGATAAAATTGAAGTACGCGGTAAAGACTTAAAATATGTAAGTCGTGGTGGATATAAGCTTGAAAAAGCAATGGAATTATATAATCTTGAGCTTAAAGATAAAGTATGTATGGATATAGGTGCATCAACTGGTGGGTTTACTGACTGTATGTTGCAAAATGGAGCAAAAAAAGTTTACTCTGTTGATGTTGGATATGGTCAGCTTGCATGGAAATTACGTACAGATGAACGAGTTGTAAATCTTGAAAAAACAAATATAAGAAATCTAACCATAGAACAACTTGACGAAAAAATAGATTTTTTCAGTGTTGATGTGTCGTTTATTTCTCTTAAACATATTTTCCCAGTTGCATTTGCTGTTTCAACAGAAGATGTTACTGGTGTTTGCCTTGTAAAACCACAATTTGAGGCAGGCAAAGAAAAAGTAGGAAAAAAAGGCGTTGTAAGAGATTCTCAGGTGCATAAAGAAGTTATTGAAAATGTAATTGGATATGCACACGAAAACGGATTTTCAGTTAAGGAACTTACATATTCTCCAATAAAAGGTCCAGAAGGTAATATAGAATTTCTTATAGTTATTAACAAAAATCCTGATGATGATATTATTAAAGAAGAACAAATAGATTTAATAGTATCTCAGGCAAAAGAGAATTTAGGTGAATAGTTTATGAAAATTTTCATAAAGACAAGTAATAATAGTTCATCATCAAGTTTAGAAAGTATCAAAAACATTATACTTCAACATAACCACACATTTGATATGTGCTCAGATAATATTGATGAAGATATGGGCAAAATTGAGCAGAGTGATTTGATACTTGTGGTTGGTGGAGATGGCACATTATTATCTGTTAACTCCCCAGCTGTAAAATATAATAAACCCATTTTGGGAATAAATTTAGGTAGATTGGGCTTTTTAACAGCAATAGAAGGAAGTCATCTTGAAAATTTAAAAGAGTTTTTTGAACATAATGATAAGTTTGAAATAAAAAAACACGCATTGCTGAGAGCAAAAGTAAATAATGGACGTTGGCATTATTGCCTTAATGATGTTGTTATTTCAAAAAACAATTTATCGAATACAATTTCAACAAAAGTATTCTGCAATGAAAGTAATATTGCAAATCTTGTTTGTGATAGTCTTATAGTTGCAACAGCAACAGGCTCAACTGCTTATTCGCTTTCAGCTGGTGGACCAATATTAGATAACGATTTGGATGCACTTGTTATAAGTCCAGTGGCAGTTCATAGCCTTAAATCTACACCAATGGTTTTGGCAAAAGACAAGATAATTACAATCAATTTTGATGACTCAAGACAGCAGGATATTTATGTATCTTTTGATGGTAATAATCATAAAAGAATTACAGAAAAAGATAATATAACGGTAAGTTTATCTAAAAAGGCATTAAAAATATACTCTGAAAAAAATATGGGGCAATTTGCCAAAGTAGATAAAAAACTTAAATCAAGATAGGCATGGAGATAAAATGAAAAAAAGTAGACATAAGAAAATATTATCACTTATTCAAGAACATAATATTGACCGACAAGAAATTTTGCTTGACTATCTTAACAAAGAAGGATTTGATGTTACACAAGCAACAGTTTCAAGGGATATAAAAGAATTAAATCTTGTTAAAATAGTATCTTCAACAGGTGAATATAAGTACGCACAAAATACAATTGTAGAAGATACAAAAGCGACATTTAATAGATTTGACTATATATTTTCAGAATCAATTAAATCTGTTGACTACGCAATGAACACTGTTGTTATAAAATGTCATACAGCTATGGCTCAAGCTGCTTGCGAAGTGTTTGATAGTCTTAAATGGGAAGGCGTTGTTGGCACTATTGCAGGAGAAAACACAATATTTGTGCTTATGCGTACAGAAGATATGGCTTATAAGTTGAATGACGCATTAAAAAAATATATAAAATAATGTATCTGGTTAGAGGGTGGGTAAATGCTTAAAGAATTAACAATTGAAAATGTTGCAGTTATTGAAAAAGCAAATATATCATTTAATACTGGCTTTACTTGCCTTACAGGTGAAACAGGTGCAGGTAAATCTATAATTATAGACTCAATAAATGCCATTATGGGAGACAGAGTATCCAAAGACATAATTAGAACTGGTGCTAATAAAGCATCAATTGTGGCAGTTTTTGAGAATGTAAACAAGAACATTATTTCAATGGCACAAGAATATGATGTTGATATTGAAGATGAATGCATAGTTTCTCGTGTTATATCAGCAGAGGGCAAAAATAGTGCAAGAATAAATGGTATACCTGTTCCAGTAAATGTTATAAAGGCTATTTTTTCAGAAGCAATAAATATTCACGGGCAGCACGATAATCAAAGTCTTTTAGATGAAACAAAACATCTTGCAATATTAGATAGTTTCTCTGACGATAAAACATATTTTAATGAATACAGTGAAGTTTATAGTAAATATTCAAGTATACTAAAAAAAATAAAAGAACTTTCAGAAATTGAAAAAACAAAACAAAGTGACATTGAGTTATTACAATTTCAAATAGAAGAAATTGAACAGGCTGACTTATCTGAGGAAGAAGAAAATCAGTTAAATGAGCAAAAAAAGCTCATAAAAAATGCAGAGCATATATTATCTTGTTTAAATGGTTCTTATCAGTTACTTTCAGGAGATGACGAACTTCCTGGTGTATGTAGTGGACTTCAACAAGCGTATAGTAATATATCTCAAATTTCTGAATTTTCTGAGAAGATAAGTGATATATCAGAAATACTTGCAGATATTTCTGATAAAAGCCAAGATGTAATGTTTGAAATTAGAAATGCAATAGATGATTTTGATGTCGATATTGGGCAAATTGATGAAATTGAGGAAAGACTTGATACATATTACAAGCTTAAAAGAAAATATGGTGGCAATATACAAGATGTGCTTGATTACTATGAAAACTCAAAAAATAAGCTTGATAATATAGAATTTGCCCAAGAAAAGTTGGATGAGCTTAATAGACAGAAAAATTCAGTTTTAAAAGAACTTAAAATTAAAGCTGATAAATTAACAGAATTTAGAAAAACTCAGTTTAACAGTCTTGCATGTAAAATCCAAAATTCATTATCTTTTCTTAATATGCCAAATGTAAAACTTTATCTAAATATAGAGGAAAAAGAGTTTGCGTTTGATGGAAAAGACAAGTTGGAGTTTTATATTGTAACTAATAAAGGCGAAAACCCTAAACCTCTTGCTAAAATAGCATCTGGTGGTGAATTATCAAGAATTATGCTTGCAATAAAAAGTGTTCTTGCTGAAAAACAATGCACAGATACTATGATATTTGATGAAGTTGACGCAGGCGTTTCTGGCTCTGCATCACTTAAAATAGGTCAAATGCTCAAACAGACAGCAGCAGAACATCAAGTATTCTGTGTTACACATTCACCACAAATTGCAGCTTTTGCAGATAATCATTTGTATATAGAGAAGAGCATAAAAGGAGATTCTACATTTACACAAATTAGAGAATTATCCGGAGAAGAAAGAGTTGCTGAAATAGCAAGAATTATTTCTGGTGAAAACATAACAGAAACAAGTCTTGAAAATGCAAGAGAAATGATGTTAAACGCTAAAAACTGTTGACAAAAGATATAGTTGTGATATACTAGCAATATCTATTAAATATATTAAACACTGTGACGATTTACAGTATCTTAAAGTAAACAGGTAAAGAGAGCTTTCGGTTGGTGAGAGAAAGACCGTTTTTTAAGAGAAATTACATTTCTGAGTGGCATTGATGAAAAAAGCAGTAGTCAATGACGGTTGTACCCGTTATAGTCTTAAAGTTAAAAACTTTGTAAGGTGTATTCTGTGAGGAATACGCAAACAGAGGTGGTACCGTGTTTTATAGACACCCTCTGCCATTATTGGCAGAAGGTGTCTTTTTGTTTGTTAATAAAAAATTACATCACATAAAATAGTGATAAATTCTTATTAAATATAAATAACATTTATGAAAATAAAAAGGAGAAAGTAAATGAAAATTTATGATGAATTGGTTGCTCGTGGGCTTGTTGCTCAGGTAACTGACGAAGATGAAATTAAAAATCTTGTAAATGAAGGTAAAGCAGTATTTTATATTGGATTTGACCCAACTGCTGATTCTCTCCATGTCGGTCATTTTATGGCTCTTTGCCTTATGAAAAGATTGCAGATGGCAGGTAATAAACCAATTGTTTTGCTTGGTGGTGGTACTGGTCATATCGGTGACCCTTCGGGCAGAACAGATATGCGTTCTATGATGACAAAAGAAACTATTAACGAAAACTGTGAAAAGTTTAAAAAACAAATGGAAAGATTCATAGATTTCAGCGAAGGCGCAGCAATTGCTGTAAATAATGCTGATTGGCTTTTAGGCCTTAACTATGTAGAACTTCTTAGAGAAGTTGGCGCATGTTTCTCTGTTAACAATATGCTTCGTGCAGAATGTTACAAACAGAGAATGGAAAAAGGTCTTTCATTTCTTGAATTTAACTATATGATTATGCAGTCATACGACTTCTACCACTTGTTTAAAGAATACGGTTGTAATATGCAGTTCGGTGGTGACGACCAATGGTCTAATATGCTTGGTGGTACAGAACTTATCCGTAAAAAACTTGGTAAAGATGCATACGCAATGACAATTACATTGCTTTTGAATTCTGAAGGTAATAAAATGGGTAAAACTGCAAAAGGTGCAGTTTGGCTTGACCCAAATAAAACAAGTCCATTTGAATTTTATCAGTATTGGAGAAATGTAGCAGATGGCGATGTTCTTAAATGTATCAGAATGCTCACATTCCTTCCACTTGAAGAAATAGATAAAATGGATTCTTGGGAAGGTGCAGAACTTAATAAAGCAAAAGATATCCTTGCTTATGAGCTTACATCTCTTGTACATGGCAAAGAAGAAGCAGAAAAAGCAAGAACAGCTTCTTTGGCATTATTTGCAAATGGCAGTGATGACTCAACAATGCCAACATTCACAATTCTTGATGAACACTTTACAGATGATAAAATTGGTGTGTTGGATTTGATGGTTATATCCAAACTTGCCCCAAGTAAATCAGAAGCAAGAAGACTTGTTATGCAAGGCGGATTACTTGTAAACGATGAAAAAGTAACAAGCATTGATACAATGTTTACAAAAGAAATGTTTAACGAAAAATTTATCCTCAAAAAAGGTAAGAAAACATTCCTTAAAATCGTAAAATAAGAAATATTTATGTATAATATAAAAAGGGTACAATATAAAAAGTACCCTTTATATATATCAGTATAGTTTATTTCTTTTGGAAAGTGCCACACTGTGTTTTTTTACCATGTTCAGTTTCTTTGCATTCAACACAAATGCAATCAGCTGTACAACTTCTTACACCGTTGTGATAAACACATTCTGTCACATCACAACTTACACCATTAATAGCACTGTTATGGTCGCATTTTTTTTCTTCAAACATAGTTAATAAACCTCCTTTATTGGTTGTGTTTATAGTGTGCACTTAAATATTGGATTTATGCAAGGAGTTTAATATTGTCAATATTTACAATAGGAGATTTGCATCTTTCATTGGGAGTATCCAAGCCAATGGATATTTTTGAAGGATGGAAAGATTATCATATAAGACTACAAAATAACTGGCAAAGAGTTGTAAAACCAGAAGATACAGTTATTGTGTGTGGAGATGTTTCCTGGGCAATGGATATAAAAGATGCTGTTAATGATTTTAGATATATTGAAAATCTTAACGGTAAAAAGATAATTTTAAAGGGCAATCACGATTACTGGTGGCAGACAAGCAAAAAACTTAATACTTTTATTGAAGAAAACAACTTTAAAACTATAAAATTTTTATATAATAATAGTTACGAAGTTGAAAATATGATTATATGTGGTACAAGAGGTTGGATTTTTGAAAACGGAGAGCCTGCTGATGAGAAAGTAATTCTTAGAGAGGCTGGGAGATTGAAAGCATCATTGGATTATATAAAATCAGATAAAGAAAAAGTTGTTTTTTTGCATTATCCTGCAATTTACCAGAACCAAAGAAATAATCATATAATTAACACACTAAAAGAATACAATATCAAACGTTGTTATTACGGGCATTTGCATGGCAAATCAATTAACTATGCATTTCAAGGTGAGTTCGAAAATGTTAATTATAAACTTATTTCTGCAGATGCACTTGAATTTTGTCCATATATTATAAATTAGTATCAATTAAATATGGACTTTTTTAGTACAGAATGATATAATTTATTGGAGATGGTCTATTTTGGGACCAATTTAATAGTTATTTATTTTTTAAGGAGTTTTAATACAATGGAATTAATCAGAAATGAAAAAGTTGCTGATAACACAGTTGAACTTGAATTTAAAGTAAATGCAGAACAATTTGCAGATGCTGTTTCAAAAGCTTTTAGAAAAGCAAACGCAGAAATCACAGTGCCAGGATTTAGAAAAGGTAAGGCACCAAGAGCAGTTGTTGAAAAAATGTATGGTGAAGAAGTATTCTTTAACGATGCAATTGATGCAGTGCTCCCAGAAGCTTATGAAGCTGCTGTTGCAGAAGCAGCAATTGAACCAGTAGCTCGTCCAACAGTTGAAGTTGTTGCTTGCTCTAAAGAAGAAGGCTTTACAGTAAAAGCAACAGTTATTGTTAAACCAGAAGTTAAAGTTGGCGAATACAAAGGTCTTAAAGCTACAAAAAAATCAGTTAATGTTGAAGACATTGCAATTGAAACAGAACTTCAAAATCTTAGAGACAGAAATTCTAGACTTGTTTCAGTTGAAGATAGAAAAGCAGAACTTAAAGATACAGCTAACATCGACTTTGAAGGTTTCGTAGACGGTGTTGCATTTGAAGGTGGCAAAGGCGAAGACTTTGACCTCTTGCTTGGTTCTGGTCAGTTTATCCCAGGATTTGAAGACCAAATTGTTGGTCATGAAATTGGTGAAGAATTTGATGTTAATGTTTCTTTCCCAGAAGAATATCATGCAGCAGAACTTGCAGGTAAACCAGCAGTATTCAAAACAAAAATCAACTCTCTTAAAGCAAAAGAATTGCCAGAATTAGATGATGAATTTGTAAAAGATATCAGCGAATTTGATACACTTGACGAACTCAAAGCTGATATCAGAAAAGCAAAAGAAGAAAGAGCAGCTCAAGAAGCAGAACTCGAAGTAGAAAATGCACTTGTTGACGCTGTTGTTGCTTCTATGGAAGCTATCGTTCCAAACGAAATGGTTGAAACAAGAGTTGACGAAATGGTTAGAGATTTTGAAGGCAGAATGATGCAACAAGGTCTTGAACTCAAAACATACCTTCAATACACAGGTATGGATATGGAATCATTCAGAAAAACATTTAAAGAACAGGCTGAACAGCAGGTGAAAATTCGTCTTGCTTTGGAAAAAGTTGCTGAAATGGAAAATATCGAAGTTTCTGATGAAGATGTAGATGCAGAACTTACAAAAATTGCTGATG
>JAHHUE010000105.1 GCA_020024155.1 Oscillospiraceae bacterium
GTTTAAAAATAAAATTAAAAAATAATAATTGACAGTAAAGTGTAGAATATTCTCTATTTTAAATTATAATTGCAAAGTTTATAGAAATAAGTGAGCTTGATGCAAGATATTTGCATGGTTACTTGAAGAAATTCTATTTATTGTTTTATGAAGATAATGGGCAGCCTATTTTCAATAAATAATGAAGAATTAATATAGGTGATTGTTAGAACACTGATATTGTATGAATTGTTATTTTAAATGTAAAACTTTCGGTTATGAGGTTTTATAATGGTAAAATAATAGTATTATAATGGTTTTATACTATTAAAATACCTGTATAATACTATTATAATACTATCTTTGCTTTAATTTAAAAGGAGAAAGTGATAGAGAAAAGCTAAATAGTATATATTGTAGACGGTGGTTATTGTACCTGTTACAATGACAAAGCTTGAATCGTGATGAAGGAGTGAATTTAGAAACATTGAAAAAATTTGTGGTGTGCTGAGTGTTAATATTGGGGATATTATGGGTTTGAGTTTGTATGAATAAATCTTTGTAGATATGAGTTGATTTAAGATGTCTGAAATGGATCAAACAATCAAATTGATCAGGAAGTTAGTGTAAAAATCTTTGAGTGTGTAAAGAAAGCAGCGGAAGTCACACATGCAGTATTGCAAGCTAATCAAAAAGCTTCAAAAGCAGTTTTAGCAATTAAATCAATGGATAAAGAGACAAAATGGACTGTTCTACAGGAATACTTAAGGAAATACAGCCATTTTATCAACAAAACTACGCCATTTACAGGACTTTATGTATATGTTGTAGACATGGAGTTCTATGATAATATTGGATTAGGTGCACTGGATCAGCAGCTGAAAATAGTAATTGGGGTTGTTTATCTCAACGAAGCAGTGCACTCAGCTGAAAAAAAACCATTTGAGTAATGTCTAAAAAGCCTGCTCAAGAAAAACAAGCTGCTTACTGATGCAGAATTGCGCCTAATCTAAAGCAAATGAAGAAAAGACATGCCAATATTTGAATGGATTTGAAATGATAAGATTGTTAATTACCATCAAGCAGTACCATATCATATGCTGGAGCATTTAAATACAGCTATGATAAAACATCTCAACACGAAGCTTCTAATGGCAGTGAAAATATGATTATCTATGGGAATAAACTAGAAGTATTGGAATCCTTGCTTACTATATATGAGGGAATTTACATCGATTTGCCCTACAACATTGGTAATGAGATCTAAATCTATAACGACAATGTCAACAACATGAAGATTAAAAAGTGGCTGGGCAAAGTGGTAGGTAAAGAGGGCAAAGTTCTCTATAATAAGTGGCTGTACCGTAGCACAAGCTCCATTTTAAATGAATAAATCTTAAATGGTATAGATGGTTCAGAATACATCCCTATAGAACACCGCCAAATATCAAGAGTTTTATATATGGTAAATTGTAAAATGAAATTGAACATAAAAAAATAGCCATAGTGAAAGGTATATGTTAAAATAAAGTAACCACAACCAATTTTAACATAAGGGGTCAAACACTATGACTAATAATAATTGTACCACAAAAATACAAGAACGCAAGAGAGTACAACATTTAGGAGCAGAAGAAAGAGGAGCTATACAACATCTTAAAAAACTTGGTTACAGTAAATAGAGCGATTGCTCATACAATTAATTGTAGCCCATCTACCATTGGCTATGAACTTAAACAAGGTACACGTGAATACTTGGGGGTTGTGGGCGTAAACCAAGCTATTGTGCAAAGATTGGAGGGTCAGTGTATCAAAGAAACAGAAGGCACAGTCATCGTTCCAAAACAGTATTGAGAAATTATCCATTTCTTAATTGAACAATAGAATAAATTAGAAATTACGGTTGGTCTTTTGATGTATGTGTAGGATATGGGAATACTATGCAACTTTTTCCTAAAAAATAAAATTCCTTGTACCAAGATTCTTTACAATATGTTATGGAATAAAGAATTACTGCTAACATTGTTTGAACTTCCTGAAATATTAAATAGACGTACACATGGAAAACTACGTATATCAAAGCGGTTAAATGGAAAAATCATTGATATCCGTCCTCAAGAAATAGCAGAACGCAATACCTTTGGTCATTGGGAGTCAGATACAGTTCTTGGATGTAAACGTAAGGGAGAACCTGCAATATTCACTATTGTAGAACGTCTTACAGGTTATTACTTATCCATACGAATAGACAGCAAAACTGTAAACGGAGTTGAAGAAGCAATGAAACAACTTAAAAGTCATTTTGGAGATAAGTTTTCTCAAGTTTTTTGTAGCATTACAACTGATAACGGAAGTGAATTTGCAGCCTTTGAGAAATTTGAAGCATTAGGAACAGATATATTTTTTGCTCATCCTTATTCTGCGTGGGAAAGACCGATTAATGAAAGAACCAATCGTATATTACGCAAATTTATCCCTAAGTGTAGATCTATCAGTAATTATACCGATGAACAAATTTTAATGTTTGCAGATCAAATTAATGCTATTCCAAGAAAGAGAATAGGATATCATACTTTGGAAAAGTTATTTGAAGATCATCTTGATATAATTTATAGCACTATTTTGTGATTACTTTATTTTTAAAAAGTGTTTAATTTGTTATTGCAATTTTAGGAGTTTTATATATTTTAATTATTCTGATAAATTACCAATAGCCTCAGCCATAAAAAGCTGAGGCTATTTCTAAATATTTTATTTCTTATGTAGCACAAAAACTTTTGATAATATCTTAAAATTAAAATTATTTTTTAGCTAAATTTTAGTTTAATAATAGTTTTATACATCTATTAAACTATTATTAAACCATTAAAAAACATGTATAATACCTGTATTATACTATTACTTTAGTTATTTTAAATAAGAAACAAAAATAAATATAAAGTAAGAAAGGTGCAGCAGATATTGATGTGTGCCTGGATTTCTATATTATTTATAAATCGTTTTTAGAAGTTGTGTGTGGACAAAACAAGGCAGAAAAAATTATGCAGTATTATAGGATATTGGAGAGGGCATTAAAAAGCTAAAGATTCAGCAGAGATATATGAGTATTTAGAATATCAAAGCTATGAATGAAGCAATAATAATAACTATTACAAAGGAACAAAATCAAAGAACTCCTCTTTTTTAGAGAGTGTTCTTGACATATAATAATTATATATTAAAAATATACATTCTGATTTTACAACAAGAGTCTTCTTCAAACTTTGTGTAAATGTCCAAAATGGTGATAAAATATTAATTGTGAATTAGGCATATAAGCTATGATTTTTATGGCTTGTATGCCTATTAAATTTTCTCAAAATGAAAGCCTGTGATTTTTTGTGTTAATTGGGCAATCTGTCACCCAAAAATATATCTAGCTGAGAATGAATTTGTCCCCAGTCTTTGCGTCTGCCTGTCCATTTTTTAGAAATATCCATAGTGGCAAGATACAGCATTTTAAGTAAACTGTTATCATTTGGAAATATGGATTTTGACTTGGTTACTTTCCTAAGCTGGCGATTAAAGCCTTCTATGGTATTGGTGGTGTAAATAAGTGTTCTAATGGTTTCGGGATATTTAAAATATGTAGATAATTCTGCCCAGTGTGCTCTCCAGAACATTGCAATTTTAGGGTATTTACTATCCCATTTTTCTGCAAAATCATCTAAATACTGTCTAATGGCCTTTCCTGCCACTCTCTGACAACAGGTATTATTTTATCTGTTACACGGCTTA
>JAHHUE010000106.1 GCA_020024155.1 Oscillospiraceae bacterium
AAATATAACATTTTGTTTATATTTTTATTTAAAAAATTTTATTTTAAGTGTTTGTCCTTATATAAATTGCCAACAATTATTAAAAATAATTTATAAATACAAAGGAGCAATATATGGAATATATTAAACTTATTGGTATTTTAATTGTGGTGCTTGGATTTGCGCTTAAATTGGATTCCATATTGATTATAATTCTATCAAGTTTTGTAACTGCTATTGTTGGTGGAATTGATATGATTTCACTGCTTGAAGCTTTTGGTCAAGGATTTGTAGCAAACCGAAGTATGACTATTTTCATTCTTGTTATGCTTGTAACAGGAACAATGGAAAGAAACGGACTTAGAGAAGCATCTTCTGCTCTTATAGGAAAGATAAAAGGAGCTACTGCCGGAATTGTAATCGGAGCATACGGAATAATTCGTGGTATTTTCGGTGCATTTAATGTTGGTATAGGTGGTGTTGCAGGTTTTATCAGACCTGTTCTTATTCCTATGGCAACCGGTGCAGTTGAAAGTAAAGGAAACAAAATAAATGATGAACACCTTGAACAGATAAAAGGTATGTCAGCTGGTATCGAAAATATCGCTTGGTTTTTCTGTCAGGTTTTGTTTGTAGGTGGAAGTGGCGCATTGTTAGTTCAGTCTACACTAGAAAATCTTGGGTATAAAGTTGAGCTCATACAACTTGCAGCCATAGAAATTCCAATTGCTATTGTAGGCGTTGCCATAGGTGTTATTTATTACTATTTAAAAGACCGTTCATTATGCAAAAAATATTACAGTAAAAAACAAGGAGATAAATAATGAGCTTTTTTTTAAGTCAAGATATTCCTCTAATGACAAAACTTCTTGAAATTGTGTATATGCTTATCGGAATAATATGTATATATACTGCAATCGTAAATATCAAAGATAAAGAAAATCCATCTCCTTGGGGAACTGGAGTTTTTTGGAGCAGTGTTGGTATAGTTATTGCATTTGGTCGCTGGATACCAAACACTGTAAACGGATTTCTTATTTTATTGATGAGTGCATCTGCAATTTTAAATCTTGTAAAACCAGGTAAAAATATGGCACCTACAAAAGAAGAAACCAAACAGAAATTTGATAAAATAGGTATGAAAATATTTATACCTGCCCTATCAATAGGTTTATTCTCATTGATTTTTGCTTTAATAGGTTGGAGTGCACTTGTTGGCACAGGTTTTGGTGTTATAGTTGCAATTGTACTTTTATACACATATTCTATGGATAATAAACCAAAAGTATTTTTTGATGATGCTGCAAGATTTTTGTCAATTGTAGGACCTACAAGTATGTTGCCTCCACTTTTAGCTGTATTGGGCACTATATTTACAATGTCTGGTGTTGGCGATGTTATTGCAAATATTGTTGGCAATATTATTCCAAAAGGAAATGTAAATCTTGGTATTATAGTGTATGCTTTGGGCATGGTTATATTCACTATGATTATGGGTAACGCTTATGCTGCAATAACTGTTATGACAGTTGGTATAGGTGCACCTTTTGTGTTGGCATACGGAGCAAATCCGGTTGTAGTTGGTATGGTTGCGTTGACTTGTGGATACTGCGGAACTTTATTAACTCCAATGGCAGCAAATTTCAATATTGTGCCTGTTGCTATTCTTGATATGAAAGATAAAATGGGCGTTATTAAAAACCAGATTTTACCGGCTATATTTATGATTATATTTCAAATAATTTATATGATTATATTTCAATAGTAGGTGATATTTATGAATAATAAAGCTGAGCGTGGGGCTAAAATAATTATCAACGAATGGGCTAATCTTGATAAAAATGAAAAACTTCTTATTGTTTCAGACTCTTCTCATATCAAAGAGGCAGAACTATTACAACACGAGGCAAATAAAATAAATGGATATACTGATATTCTTATTGCTGAGGATTCCGGAAAACTTATAGGTATATTTTTTGATGAAAATGATGATGCTTTCCTTGAATATGATATTATTATAGCTGCAACAAACTACTCACTTGTAACAACATCTGCTGCAAGAAAAGCTATCAAAAGTGGAAAAAAATTTCTTTCTATTCCACTTCATACAAATAACAACATAAGTATGCTTGAATATAACTTTATTCTTATGGATACAAAAACAAGTAAAAAATGGGCAGAAAAACTAATATCTCCATTAAATAAATCTGAAACAATAAAAGTAACCACTAAGCTTGGCACAGATATGACATTTTACAAAAAAGGGCGTCCTGCAAAATTTTTCAACGGAAATGTTGATATTTGTGACGGATACGCATCTTCAAGCTTTGAAGTTTACGTTCCAATAGAAGAAAGAAAAACACAAGGTACTCTTGTTTTGGACGGTTCTTTTGGCTATATAGGAAAAGTGACAAAGCCTTTAAAAATAAAATTTAAAGACGGTAAAATAGTAAATATTCCCAATACAAAAGAAGGTAATATTCTTTCTGATTTTATATCCAGTTATAACGATGAAAATATGTATGTAACAAGTGAATTTGGCATTGGTCTTAACGCTCTTGCAAAGTGTGACGGAAACTGTTATATTGAAGATGAATCTACTCTTGGTACTTTTCACATAGGTTTTGGTAGAAATCTTGCACTTGGTGGTATTTTGGAGGCAAACGGTCATTTTGATTTAACAACATTTGCACCTGATATTTACGCAGATAATATCAAAATTATGGAAAAAGGACAGATAATTTTTTAATATTATTTTTATGGAGAAATATATATGAAAATTTTAGTTACTGGTTTTGACCCTTTTGGTGGCGAAAAACTTAATCCTGCTTATGAAGCAGTAAAACTTTTACCAGATAATATTGCTGGTGCAGAAATTATTAAAATTGAAATTCCAACTGTTTTTGAAAAAGGTCCAATGGCTGTTGAAAAAGCAATTCAGGAAAATAACCCTGATTGTGTTTTATGTGTTGGTCAAGCTGGTGGAAGAAGCTGTATTTCTGTTGAAAAAGTTGCAATCAATTATATTGATGCAAGAATTGCCGATAATGAAGGCAACCAACCTATTGATGTAAAAATTAAGGAAGACGGCGACACTGCTTACTTTGCAACTTTGCCTGTTAAAGCAATGGTTGAGAATGTAAGGAAACATGGTATTCAATCTCATCTTTCATTTAGTGCTGGCACTTATGTATGTAATGATGTAATGTATAGTGTTCTCTATTATATAAATAAAAACTGTCCTAATGTTAAAGGTGGTTTTATTCATGTACCTTATACTATCAGTCAGACTGTTGACAAACCAAACGGAACTGCCGGTTGGAGTGAAGATTGCATAGCAAAAGGTCTTGAATATGCTATTGAGGCAATTGCTCTTAACAAAGATGACAAAAATATTTCCTGTGGCACAACACACTAATTATCTGTGATGCAAATATTCTAAATAATTTTATAACAAAAAGCCTTGTAATCCTTAAAAAGAATTACAAGGCTTTATTTTGGAGCTGTTAAGCAGATTCGAACTGCCGACCTCTTCCTTAC
>JAHHUE010000107.1 GCA_020024155.1 Oscillospiraceae bacterium
GTTTTATTGACTTTTTATCATTTGAACATATAATAAAAGTATGGATACAAAAATTAAAAAAGAATTGGCAGATTCTGTTCGTGATTTTCATTTGCCAAGATATGAAGAGTTGCCAAATGTTGGTCTTTATTTAGAACAAACAGTCAAATATATTAACCAAAATCTAAAACAACTTGGATGCATTGAAATAACTGGTTCAATGATTCGTAACTATGTAAAAAAAGGATTTATAAAAAATCCTATAAATAAACAGTATTATGCAGACCATATAGGATATTTAATATGTATTACGATATTGAAGCAAGCTGCGCCATTGGAAAATATAAGTAAATTGTTTTTTAGACAAAAGTCAGTTTATACAAATCAAGTTGCGTATGACTATTTTTGCATGGAAATGGAAAATATCCTTTTTAATCGTTTTGGCATAAAAGATTATATTGAGGATATTGGCGTTACCTCCTCCATAGAAAAGGAGATGCTGAGGAGTGCTATTACAGCGGTTTCACATATGATTTATTTGAATGCTTGTTTTAAACAATTATCTGATAAATAATTAAGCAGGGGAGTTTTTATTAAGAACTCTTCTGTTTTTGTTTTATTTTTTGTATATAAAGTTACTTATCAAAGATAAAGGAGAAAAATAATATGCACAAAATCTTTGGCAAAAAACTAAATGTTGAATATTACACAAGAGCTGGAGCATATATAATTCCTGAAAAAGAAGGGAAAATAGCTGTTGTTAAAACACCAAAAGGATATTTTATTTTGGGTGGAGGCTACGAAAAAGATGAAACAGATGAGCAGTGCATAAAAAGAGAATGTTTAGAAGAAATAGGATACACAGTTGAAATAGGAGAAAAACTTTGCTCAGCAGAAGCTTATGTTACACACCCAAAGGTTAAATATTTTCATCCAATACAAACATATTACACAGGAAAATTAGTTGAAAAAAATATTGAACCAATAGAAAAAGACCATAAACTTGAATGGCTTACTTATGAAGAGATAGATGGCAAAATGTATTCTAAAATGCAAAATTGGGCAATAGATATGTTTTTTAAAGTTATTTAGTAAAATATACCTAATATACTTGACTTTTGACTATATATTGTGGTAACATGTTTAAGCGAATTACGCACGCTGTGTTCCTTATAAGTGGTGTATCTCACGATATAGCTTATAAAAAGCAAGACATAGCGGAGGAAAATAACCAAATTTGGAGGTAAAAGAAATGTCATCAGTATCAATGAAACAATTACTCGAAGCAGGTGTACACTTTGGTCACCAAACAAGAAGATGGAACCCTAAAATGTCTCGTTACATCTTCACAGAAAGAAACGGTATCTACATCATCGACTTGCAGAAAACTGTAAAAAAACTTGACGAAGCATACGACTTCATCAAAGATATCGCAGCAGAAGGTGGCGAAGTTCTCTTCGTAGGTACAAAAAAACAAGCTCAAGATGCAATTAAAGAAGAAGCTGAAAGATGCGGCATGCACTATGTAAACGCAAGATGGCTTGGTGGTATGCTTACAAACTACCGTACAATCAAAACAAGAATTGCTCGTCTTGAACAACTCAACAAAATGAAAGAAGACGGCACATTTGACCTTCTTCCTAAAAAAGAAGTTTTCAAACTTGAATTGGAAATCGAAAAACTCGAAAAATTCCTCGGCGGTATCAAAAACATGGAAACATTGCCAAAAGCTATGTTCATCGTTGATACTCGTAAAGAAAAAATCGCTGTTGCAGAAGCAAAAAATCTTGGTATCCCAGTTGTAGCTATCGTTGATACAAACTGTGACCCAGACGAAATTGATTATGTAATTCCAGGTAACGATGACGCTATTAGAGCAGTTAAACTTATCTCTGGTGCTATGGCTGATGCTATCATCGAAGGCCGTCAGGGTGAACAGACAGCTCCAGTTGCTGAAGAAGCAGAAGAAGTTAACGAATAATTTCTTGAATAAAATAAATAATAGATTTTTTCTAATAGATATTGGAGGATATGAAAATGGCATTTACAGCTAGTGATGTTAAAAATCTTCGTGAACGCACAGGTTGCGGTATGATGGATTGCAAAAAAGCTTTGACAGAATCAAACGGTGATTTTGATAAAGCAGTAGAATACCTCAGAGAAAAAGGTCTTGCTGCTGCAACTAAAAAAGCAGGCCGTGTTGCAGCTGAAGGTATGGTTTACTCAACAGTTGATAAAGAAAACAAAATTGGTGTTGTTATCGAAGTTAACTCTGAAACAGACTTCGTTGCTAAAAACGAACAGTTCAGAACATTTGTTGCTGATGTAGCAAAAGTTGTTGCAGATACAAACCCAGCAACAGTTGAAGAACTTTTGACAAAAACAATGGCAAATGGCGATACAGTTGAAGCTGGATTGCAAGAAAAAATTCTTGTTATCGGTGAAAATCTTAAAATCCGTCGTTTTGTAAGATATGAAGGCGAATGTGTTTCTTACATTCACGCTGGCGGTACACATGGTGTTCTCGTTAAATTTGAAACATCTGAAGAAATCTTCGCAAAACCAGAATTTGATGCTTACGGTAAAGATGTTGCAATGCAGATTGCAGCTGTAAACCCAACATACCTTTCAAGAGAAGAAGTTGCTCCAGAAGTTCTTGAAAAAGAAAAAGAAATTCTTATGCAACAAGCTATCAACGAAGGTAAACCAGCAAACATTGCTGAAAAAATGGTTAGTGGCCGTATTTCAAAATTCTATAAAGAAAACTGCTTGCTTGAACAGGCATTTGTTAAAGATGACAAACAGTCTATCTCTGATTACACAAATGCAACAGCAAAAGCTCTTGGCGGTGACATCAAAGTAGTTGCTTTCACACGTTTTGAAAAAGGTGAAGGTATCGAAAAGAAAGAAGACGATTTTGCAGCAGAAGTTGCAAGCATGACAAAATAATAGTTTTCTTATCTTTATATAGTTTAAATATGAACTAGGTAAAATAAAAAAAATGTCTTAAAATGAGGCAAAAATATTAAAAATTATAGAGAGAAATGTTCTAATAGTGAGCATTTCTCTCTTTTTTATTATATAAAATATCTATTATAACTGGTAAAAATAAAATATATAAAGCTTTATTATGCAAGGTTAATTTGCCACCAGATTACAAAATATATAACCCATAAGAAAAACAAGGATTAAGTGTTATATTTAAGCAGATATATGTAACATTATAATAATAATAATTTGATATTTATATCTTGTTATTTTATGGTTTTTGATAGATTATACAGGTATAACAATAGTAT
>JAHHUE010000108.1 GCA_020024155.1 Oscillospiraceae bacterium
GCTCATTTACTTCTGCATTTACAGAATTAGCAATTAAATAAATAATATTTTTAGTTTTAAAATATTATTGTCGATAAATTAAAAGCTATAAATAATTAAAAAATATATAATTGTATAAAGGAGATACTATGTACAATACGGTTAAAAAGGTGGCAGCAATTCACGACTTGTCTGGTTATGGAAGAGCTTCTCTTACAGCAATAATTCCAACTTTATCAGCTATGGGGATTCAAGTTTGTCCACTTCCAACAGCAATTCTTTCAAATCATATGGGTGGTTTTAATTCATGCAGTTATCTTGATTTAACAGACAATATGGAACAATATATAGATGCGTGGAAAAATAATGGTATATATTTTGACTGCATATACTCAGGATTTTTGGGCTCAGAGCGTCAAATAGATATAGTATCAAAGTTTATTGATGATTTTAAAAGCGAAGATACATTGGTTGTTGTTGACCCAGTAATGGCTGATGGTGGAAAATTGTACAAGTCTTTTGATTGGAGCTTTGTGCCACTTATGAAAAAACTGGTTGCAAAAGCTGATATTATTACACCAAACTTTACAGAAGCTTCATTTTTGTTGGATTTAAAGGAATGCCCTAAATGTATTACTAAAAATGAATTGAAAGTATGGCTGAAAAAGCTTAGTGATTTAGGGCCAAAAACAGTTGTTATAACAAGTGTTCCAAATGATGAAAATGATGCTTATACAAATGTAGTTGCATATAATAGTAAAGATAATAGCTATTGGAAATTAAGTTGCAAATATATCCCAGCATATTATCCAGGAACAGGAGATACATTTACCAGTGTTATGGTAGGATGTATTTTGCAGGGAGAATCTTTGCCAGTAGCTTTGGATAAAGCAATGCAGTTTATATCACAATGTATTAAGTCAAGTTATGGATTTGATTACCCCAAAAGAAATGGTGTATTGTTGGAAAGAGAGTTAGACTTTTTAAGAACTTGCACAATGATATCTGATTACGAAGTATTATAAAAGCAAAAGCGATGAGATATAATATCTCATCGCTTTTGCTATATGTGAAATTGAAAAATTAAAGGATTTCTTCTATAAGTTCTAAAATTATACCATCTGGGTCTTTAAAGTATATAGCCTTGCTTTTGCCAAAACCGTATGCTGTAAAATCAAATGGTTGTGGTTCAGATAAACATTCTACATTGTTATCTACGAAGTGTTTGTAAACTGCATCAATATCATCAACTTTAAAGCAAACTTCAGAAATTGATATTTTATGAAGGTCAGCAATGTTTGGCGTTGCTGCATCTTCTACAAACTGAATAAGTTCAATAGGAGGTGCAAACATATTATCACTACCGTTAAAATAAGCAATACGAGCTTTGCAATTTTCTCTTGCAAAAAGTATATCTGTTTCTTTACCTTCCATAAAAATTTCGCCTATAAATTTAAGGCCTAAAATATCTCTATAAAATTTTATAGATTTGTCTAAATCTGAAACTGTTAAACCTACATGTAAAATATTACTAATCATTATAGATATTTCCTTTACTACATATTTTCTTTTAAAGATGATAGCAATGTACGGAATAAATAATACATTCCGATTGTGAGAATAATGTGACCAATACCAGCCAAACCACCAATCATATGGTCTGTAACACTACTTATTGGCATTGAAAATAACTGAGTTATACCTCTTGCAGCCATAAAAAATAACGACATAATCAACCCTAAATTGTAAACAACTATAAATTTTTTGAAATATTTACTGGTATCAATTGAAAAAACTTTAATAAAAACAGGAACAAGCAAAAATACAAGAGTTCCAAGAATAATTGTATGAGAATGTAGATATTTTAGAGTTGAATAATCAGTAAAACTTGTATAATATTCTACTTCGTGGTAAAATAAACCACTGATTAAAGCAATAATTAGATAAGCGATAGAAATATAATAATATTTTTTCATATAATAATATAAACCTCCCTTGAATATTATTGCCATAGTATATCACTTAAATTATAAAAAAAATAGTAGGCACTTTTTGGTAAGTGATAAAGTGTTAAATATAATTTTTAATATTGGAGTGTAAAATAATGCCAGATACAAGAAAAAACAAAATAAGTTGTGATAATTATAGATGTGAGATAGAAGTTACGTTGGAAGTTTTGGGTGGAAAATGGAAAGCATTGATTATTTGGAATTTACATTTGCATGGAGTAATTAGATATAATGAATTTAAAAGAATAATGCCTGATATTACACAAAAAATGTTGACCCAACAGCTAAAAGAACTTGAAAAGTATAAGTTGGTTTCAAGAAAAGACTATTTGACCAATCCACCAAAAGTTGAATATACATTGACAGAAATTGGAGAAACTTTGGTTCCTATTATGCAACAAATGAACCAATGGGGCAAAAATTATGTAAATAAGTATAAGGAATTAGAGTTATAACCAGTAAAATTATAATAATCATAAGTAATAATAAGTATATTTTTATTAAGTTGATTATTGTTTGTTAAAATTTTATCTATATTATTCAAGCAAAATACAAATACTCTGATATAATAAATTAGAAATCAGTTTGAATAGATATATATATAGGTTGGCGCTTATATGGGAAAAGAGTTAAAACAAGTATTTAGTATTGTTGGATTTATGATGGTTGGTTGTTTATTAGGATATATAGTAGTAATCAATAATCACGCAAAGCTTGTTGACCCAGAATTTATTAAACTATTGATAAGTAAGGGGATGGAAATTCCAGAACCAATTGGCTTTGCACATGGTGTTTTAGGGATTGGTATGTTATCAGCAGCAATACCAACAGGAGCCAGTATTTTTCTTATTTTCAAATAAGTGATTTAAATCAGAAACTACAAAATTTGTTTTGGCAATTATTTTATTACCAATTTATATTACAGTAGGTGCAGTGTGTGCTGTTCCAATGATAATATATAATATATAATATGTATAAATTATTTGAAAATAAAGATAAAAAAGTAGCAAGTTAATAAAAGTATAAATTAAAATATAATAAATACAAAAATAGTAGAGTATAAACTTATATTGATTGATATTAAAAAAGACACAGCAAATAAAATTGTTGTGTCTTTTTATGTGCTAAATTTTGGACATGCAAATTTATAAATTATT
>JAHHUE010000109.1 GCA_020024155.1 Oscillospiraceae bacterium
CATAAATATAAATGTAAATTTTCACAACAATATTTTTTTATTAAATGAAAATTAAATACAATATAAAAATTTATCAAAACAAATATTATTTTATAAGATAACTTACAAAATTGCTGAAACGGTCTATAAAATATTGTGTAAGTATATAAAAATAAAACTTGTTAAGTTTTTGTTTAAAATATTACTTGACCAAATCAATTTATTTTGTTATGATTTTATCAAAGTTTTAGAACATGTTCTAATTTCTTTAAGAAAAATTTTATAAGGAGAAGACTATGAAAACCATATTTAAAAAATTTTCAGCAGTTATTTTAACTTTTGCAATGGTTATGTCTATGGTTGCATGTGGTGCAAACGAAAATAATTCAGATGCAAAATTTAAAGCAGGTACATACACTGCAAAAGCAATGGGTATGCACGAAATGACAATTTCTGTAACAGTTTCTGATAGCGAAATTACAGATATTAAAATTGACCACGAAGAAACACCTGGCATTGGTGAACCAGTTGTTGAAGAATTCACAGCAAAAATAAAAGAGATACAAGGTCTTGGTCTTGATGTTGTTTCTGGTGCAACACTCACATCTAACGCTATTATTGATGGTGTTGCAGCCTGTCTCGAACAGGCTGGTGCTGATATTGAAGCGCTTAAAACTATCAAACCAATATCAACAAAAGAAGAAGATAAAACAATAGAAGTTGATGTTGCAGTTATTGGTGCTGGTGGTGCTGGTATGGCAGCAGCAGTTACAGCAAATCAAGCTGGTTCAAAAGTTGTTGTAATTGAAAAAACAGGCGCTATGGGTGGTAACACAATTATGGCAGGTGGTGCTTTAAACGCAGTTGATGACGGAAGCGAAACAGCAAAAGCTAATAAAGACAGCGTTGACTTGCACTATACACAAACATACGAAGGCGGCGACAAAAAAGGTAATCCTGAACTTATCCATGTTCTTGTTGACAATGCTTGGTCAGGTGTTGAATGGCTTAAAGACCTTGGTATGGAATTTTTAGACGGTACATTTACAGTAACAGGTGGTATGTGGCCAAGAGCTCACAAACCAAAAGAACCAGTTGGTACAGGCTTTTTCAAAACATACCAAAAATATATGGATGAACACGATAATATCGAAGTTATTTACAACACAACAGCAAAAGAACTTATTGTTGAAAATGGCGTTGTAACAGGTGTTATTTGCGAAGGTAAATCTGGAAATAAGGTTACTGTAAAAGCAAAAAATGGTGTTGTTATTGCATCAGGTGGTTTTAGTGCAAATGTAGAAATGCGTCAGAAATATAATACTCAATGGGCAAATCTTGGCGAAAACGTAAAAACAACAAATGCAACAAGCATAACAGGTGATGGTATTGTTATGGCAGAAAAAGTTGGTGCAAATCTTGTTCAAATGGGTAATATTCAACTTCTTCCATTAGGTGACCCAAAAACAGGCAGCCTTTCTGGTAACATTGAATTTGACGTTGAAAGACGTATTTTTGTAAACAAAGAAGGTAACCGTTTTGTTAATGAAGGTGGTCGTCGTGATGAAATGACACAAGCTCTTTTTGAACAACCAGACTTTACAATGTTTATTGTAATGGACTCTGACTGCTACCCAACAGGTGATGAAGTTAATAACTTTAATGAATCTGTAAATGACCTTATTGACCAAGGAAGAGCATTCAAAGGTGAAACACTTGAAGATTTGGCAAAAGCTATTGGTGTTCCAGCAGAAAATCTTATTGCATCAGTTGAAGAATTTAACTCTCATGTAGATAGCAAATCCAAAGATGAATTTGGCAGAACACTCTATTCAACAAAAATAGATAATGGTCCATTCTATGCAGCACCTCGTGTTCCAACAGTTCATCATACAATGGGTGGTATTCAAATCAACACAAATGCACAAGTTATTGATACAAACAACAATGTAATTCCTGGTCTTTTTGCAGCCGGTGAAGTTACTGGTGGTATCCACGGTGCAAACCGTCTTGGTGGCAACGCATTAACAGACACAGTTGTATTTGGCCGTATTGCTGGCAAAAACGCCGCAGCTGCAATGAGATAATTTTAATTTAAGTAAAAAAGAGCAACACAATTGCAAATACTCATGGAAAACCAAAATTAAGCAAGTTGTGATGTAGAAAAACACCGTGAGAAATCCTTGTAGATTTCTCACGGTGCTTCATTTTTCGATAATATATAACACTTCCAATAGTGTATAAAATCAAGTTTACTTTCAATCACTCAAACAGTTATCTGTCCAACTCTATTGTAACCATAATGTGCATATCACTTTTTTCAATCATAGAGTTGATGTTCTACATAAATAATTATTTTATTGTTTTGATGTCAATATTCCAAAAAAGCAATCATTGGCAAAATACAAACAAATTCCAACCTGTCAAATACAAATGGTAAAACAGCTACTGCTACTAAAATAACGAAAAGAACAACAAACAAGTCAATATGCTTATTACGCCTTTTCTTTAATTAAAAAGTCTTTCTCTTTATCAGACAGTCTTTCGTCTTCCTCACCCAAAAGTCGCTTAATATCAAAATAACATTCGATTGCTGCAGCGATTCCCAATATAATGCCAATCAGTACACTATTGATTGGTAGCCTTTTTGCAAAAAATCCAGTCATAATTGTGGCAACCATTGGTTTACAACAAATATAAATTATTTGAGAACGCTTTCTTCTCTTATTGTTTTCCATACTTATTCTCTCTAAATTTTTACACATACAGATAACGATTTAAAATTAAGTTAAGTTATTCTTATCACTTGTTTTTCTGTCAAAATATTTTTATCGTTCATATATTTCTTTTATTTTGATTATACTATACTACGGACTGCCTAATTTGTCAAACATTCATGCCAGATAGAATAGACAATAGTAAGCATAACACTTGTCCGACTTTGTCATAGAACACCTAGCGAGTTTGCTGGATGAATTTCACCAATATAGGGACAAATTTTACAATAATATCATAGTTCACAAAATGTCACTATGGAACACCACCAAAGTGTATTGCTCTTTCCTTGTGTATATTTGTTAAATATGTTAATATATTTATAAATACATATTATGGAAGTACATAAATGAATACAGAAAAATATAAAATAAAAAAAGATA
>JAHHUE010000110.1 GCA_020024155.1 Oscillospiraceae bacterium
CCTGTTAAAGCAGTTTCTTTTCTGACAATAGCGACTTTATCACATATCTTACCTGTATATGTTCTATTGGGAGAAATAACTGGATTAAATTCTATATCATCTCCCACTTCTATATTATGATAGTCTTCTTGATTTATAGATAGTCTTAATGATACATCTTCACTTGTGTTTATTACACAAAGATTTTCATTTGACATAATTAAAGACCCATTTTCTGCCAATAACTCTTTTATAGTACCAGCTTCTGACGCATATATATTTTCTGAAAGTGATAAAAGTTGAGATTTATCAATGGATGAAGATGTTTTTGAATTTTGATAATTAGACAATGATTTTTGCATTTTTTCTGTATCTAATACAAATAATAATTGTCCTTTGTTTACTTGCATATCTTCATACACTAAACATTCTTTTATATAAACTGGAAATGATAATTTTATAGGTATTGCCTCATTTGAAACAATAGTTCCAGTAACTTCTAAATAGTTATCATATTTTGTTTTATTTAGATGAGTTACATCTTCTGTTTTTACACTACTTAAAAATAAAAATGGAGATATTAAAATTACTATTAAAACAACTATTATCACTACAATTCTTTTTCTCATAAAAACACCTCATCTACCTTATACATAAATTATGGATAAGATAAATGAGGTTTAAACATATTTTATATTAACTTTATTGCTTGTTTTATATTTTGCACTCCATATATTTCAAGATTATATTCAGAAGTGTTAATTTTGTTCATACAGTGATATGGTATAATTGCTTTTTTAAATCCCAGTCGTTCTATTTCTTTAAGGCGAGAATCAATATTAGTTACTGCTCTTACTTCCCCACCAAGTCCAACTTCACCAATTACAACAATATCATCAGGAATAGACTTTTCTCCTAATCCTGATATAATACTGAGAATGACTGCAAGGTCAATAGAAGTTTCATCAAGCTCAAGACCACCAACTACATTAACATATACATCAAGATTTTGCATATAATAACCAGCTCTTTTTTCCATAACTGCTAATAGCAAGTTTAATCTGTTATAATCAATTCCACTTGATGCTCTTCTTGGAGTACCAAAACCAGTTTTTGTTGCTAATGCTTGTATCTCTGTTAATATTGGTCTAGTACCTTCAATAACACAAGTTACACAACTTCCGCTTACAGTTGAACTTCTGCCTTCTAGTAATAACATTGATGGGTTTGTTATTTCTATTATTCCTTTTGTTGTCATATCAAACATTCCAATTTCATTTGTAGAGCCATATCTATTTTTACTTGCTCTCAAAATCTTATATGGTAATGTTTTATCTCCTTCAAAATACAGAACAGTATCAACAATGTGTTCCATAACTTTTGGTCCAGCAATAGCGCCATCTTTGTTAACATGACCAACAATAAATAATGCTGTGTTACATCTTTTAGCAGTAGAAAGCAACATTGATGTAGATTCTCTTACTTGAGATACACTGCCTGGACTTGATGAAATTTCAGAATAATTCATCGTTTGAATAGAGTCTATAATCATAACATCAGGTTTTAAATCTTCTATACTTGCACATATAGATAAAACATCTGTTTCGCTTGCAATTGCAATATTTTTTCCGTCAATTCCTAATCTGTTTGCTCTTAATTTTATTTGATTTACTGATTCCTCACCACTTACATATACTACTTTATGGTCATTACACATATTACCACAAATCTGTAAAAGTAAAGTGGATTTACCGGCACCAGGTTCACCACCTATAAGCATACCAGCACCTTGAACTATACCGCCGCCTAAAACTCTATCAAGCTCACCAATGCCAGTTTTAATTCTTATATGGTTATCATCTGCTTCTACATCATTTAAGTCTTGAAAATCTATTTTAGATGATACAATAGAAACACCTTTTTTAGATAATGAAGATGTTTGTTGTATAACAATATCTTCTTCTATTGTATTCCATTGTCTGCATGAAGAACATTGTCCTTGCCACTTATGATATTTCTCTCCACAATTAGAGCACACATATACTGTTTTGAATTTTTCTTTCATATTATCCTCTTTTATATAAACAACTATTAGTTGTAATTTTAAGATATATTTATATTTTTGTCAATATAAAAAGCAAGTAATACTATTATCGTACTACTTGCTTTAATTTTATACTTTTTTCATATTTGGCCAACGATTTTCCATAAATTCATTGTCAAAGTTTTTATCAATAAATTCTTCAATAATATTGCTATAAGAAGGACGCTCTTGTCGGCTGTCATATCTTACCATTGCAACTGTTGTAAGCAAACCATTACATAACATAACAATTAACACGACCCATGTAATAATTTTAGCTGTTAATGCTGGCAATTTTTCAATAGATTTGCTCATTGGCGGATAAATTATTTTTATCCATACAACAGCTAAAATGCCCCACGCAAAACAATACCAAACATTTGTTCTGCCACCTATATTTAAAGGCATTTCACTATAATCCCAGAAAACAGTGCCAAAAACTAACTCTGTAAATACACTACAAAAATATTCATAAGCACCACCAATTACAAAACCAGCTGCAAAAATTACTCTGTCTGGTTTATCAGCAACTTTTCTTAAAACTACTGTAAGTAAAACAGCACCTAAACCCCATACAAAACTAAATGGGCCATAAATAACACTAGACCTACTCATCCAGTGTCCGCCAACAGCTCTACAATATACCATTTCTATAAGGTCGCCCAAAAAAGCAGAAACAAGAAAAACCCATATTAGTTTATCTATACATATTCCACTGGCAAAAACATAGTTATCAGATTTATTTTGTTTGGATTGCTTTATACCAGGATAAGATTTTTCTAATCTTTTCCAAATTATATTGCTTATTTTATATGCAAGTTTTTTAGTTTTTGCCATATTTGTTTTATTGATATCCTGTTTTTTACCAGTTCTCATCGAAAATATTGTTGCAAAGAAATCTATTGTAATGAGAATGAGTAAAGAAAATATAACAATTTTTAAAACTATTAAAGGTAC
>JAHHUE010000111.1 GCA_020024155.1 Oscillospiraceae bacterium
TATACAACATCTCCGTCAGCAGAAGTTGCCCAGCCTTTGAAAGAATAACCCTCTTTAGTAAAAGTATTGATTTTTAATGGTTGTTGTACACCATATACGAATTCTTGATTATTCATTATGCCATTTCCTTGGTTTGAATGGAACACAACATTATATACACTTTGTTGTCCTTTTCTAAAGAAATTAAATTCTAATTCAAATTCTTTACCAGAAACAGCTTCTGTAATTACAACTTTGTAAATACCTGCATCAATAGTTTTATCGTTAACATAAATCAATAATTTTTTATCTACATCATCGTAATAAGCTTCAACTTTTTCCATTTCCACCTCAATGCCGTCTTTATTTTTTACAACTGCATCGTATTGTGGTTCATATTGGATAGGATTATCGTTTTCGTCAAGAGCTTCCAATGTAAATTGATGTTCTTCTTCATCAATATCTACTTTTTTATCTTCCAAAACATTCAATTTTGTGATTTCATTATTTAAACCTGATTTACCAATAAACCATGTTTTTGTATCAGTAATTTTTTCTTTAACCTCAACATTTTTTTGTGTAACATGAGGTTTAAAAGTAACATTACCGGTAGAAGATTTATCTGCTTTTATATAAGTTTTCCCCAAATTAACAGGGCCTGATGTTGATGTATCATTGCTTGGTGTTCTTATTTCCACTGTACCTGTAAAAGTTTTTTGTACATTGAGCATACCGTTATCTTTATTAAGCACAATTATAGAACTGTTAGAAGAGCTTAACTCTTCCATTTTAAATTCATCAGTATTTAAACTTATATCAAGCTTACTGTTTCCAACTAATTCAAGCTTGCCGTTTACGGACGCAAAATTATTTGGTGTTTTTATTGTAATCTGAGAATTTTCTATTTTTACATCACGATAGTTGCTTATTGTAATATCATTTGCATTTATATATTCATTAAAATGCAGTATCGCAATAGGTGTGTTATGTGTGTTTTCATACTTGCTGATATTTGCCTTACTTACAATAAACTGAACATCAGCATTTACTTTACCCGCAGTACCACTTGCATCTATTTTATCCAAAACTTTAATGCCGCTGATAAGCTCAGCAGTAAACGGAATTGAGCTTTCCCCTGTTTCATTACCGGCAAAAATTGCATTAACTTCAAATGGTTCTTGAACGGAGCCATTTACACGCAAAACAGATTTTACACCACTTTGGTTAGTTCTTTGGAAAGCACCGCCGTAAATTGTTGGTCTTTTAATATTATTGTTGTTTCTTTTAACTGCATTCATAACAAGCTCATAGCCGTTCAAATAAACTTTCTCGGCATAGAACTCTGTATTATCTATTGTTATATTTGCACCTAACTGAACTGGAACTCTACTGTTAAGAGTGCTTTGACTTCCAAGTCCTTCAATTTTAATTGGTTTTCCAAAAGTAAAAACACCAGCATCTAAGCCATTGTCATCATTTTGTATTGTTACACTGTTTAACAGTACCAAAGTATCATTTGGTTGTGCAACCATATATGCTTCTTTAAAGTCGTTAAACGGGCTGTTTTCTGTTCCATTGCCACCTGGCGGAGCAAATGTTTTAATATAGATTTTTCTTTGTTGTTTGTTTTCTGCAATACTTTCTGTTGCCACAACTTCATCTTCTTTAGCAAAAGCTGTAAGAGATACACCACCAAAAACACAGTTTATTGCCATTAAGGCTGACAAAGTTATAGATGTAACTGCCAAATTAAATTTTTTCATATTTCTCCTTATAATATTAAATTACTCTCAATTAAGATTAAGAAAGCCATGTTATATCAAAGAAAATTGATAAATATGGCTATCAAATGCTATATATTTTACATCTATTTTATTTATACCATATACGACAGTATGTGTCTATATATTTTATACTTTTAATTGTAATATTTTACTCATCTTCGCCAATAGGGGCAGTAACTATAAATGTTGTACTGGATTGGTCACCTATTCCCATAACTTTGGTTTCGATAATACATTTTCCAACGCCAACTGCTGTAACATTTCCAAACTCATCCACCTTTGCAATAGCCTCATCGCTTGATTTGTACATAAGTTTTTCCATTGTAGCGTTTTCCGGCACAACAGTGGCATTTATATTTTTAACATCTCCAATTTCAACTTTGATTATTTCAGGAGTGTTAATTTTTGTTGGTGTAATAACAACTTTAACTTTGCACTCTGCCCAAAGTCCACCATCTGCCGATTGAACAGTAATATTAGTTTCTCCGGTTTTAACTCCGGTAACATCACCTTTATCGTCAACAGTAGCAACAGATTCATCATCAGAGAACCATTTTAAATCTATTTTTTCTATGGTTTGTTTTAACGCCTCATCAGTGGCACTTTTTTTTGTACTATAAACAATTTCTAACGTATGAGAAGAACCTTGTTCAACTTCAATTATTTCCGGTAAGGATAAAGAAAATATTTCTGTGGTACATCCTGTGCAAGCAATAGAAATAACTAATAAAGTCAATGCACCTATAATATTTTTTATTTTCATATATAGACCTCCCACAAATTAAAATAAGAATACTTAATTCATATAAACTATATTTTAATTTGTGCTAAATTTCAAATTATATTATTTATATAGCAATATCTTGTTATAATTGTGATTATCACAAACTGTACTCAAAATTAAATAAATTTTGTAATATATCATCATTATATAACTATATGTATAATAAGTTATATATTAAATTGCATAAAAAAACAGCCAAACCTATTGGCTTGACTGTTCTGGTGACCCGTACGAGAATCGAACTCGTGATACCGCCGTGAAAGGGCGGTGTCTTAACCGCTTGACCAACGGGCCATATATTTAAACAGCAGCACCTAAAAGGTATCCGCTGCTGATTGCAACGCAATCATTTTATTGGGATAATTTAAGGCACTATGATTAGATAGTGCCTTAAATTATGGTGACCCGTACGAGAATCGAACTCGTGATACCGCCGTGAAAGGGCGGTGTCTT
>JAHHUE010000112.1 GCA_020024155.1 Oscillospiraceae bacterium
GATAAAGAGATGAGTGTATTGACAGAAATGATGTAGTGTCATGTTTGTTGAAAATATTTTCCCTATAACAAGTATGAGATTCTTGATAATGGAAACCTCGCATGTCCTGAGTGTGCTGCAAAAGCGCGTGAAAAATAAAGTAATCGGAAATAATGTCGAGTCGTATACTAGGCATTATTTAACCTTTATATATTCTGATATCAAAGTCAAATCCAACATTTGATTTTGTTTATATTCTTGTCATACCTTCAGATTGTGCTTGGAATTTTATTTGAAATCGTATTTCACTACAACGATCCTTCTGATTTATTCTCAATCCGATCATCTGAAGTTCCAATTTCACAGCTTGTTGCTTTAAGAAAAGCAACAAATTCTCAAGAACTAAAACAGCATCCAACGAAGTTTGAGCCACTAAAACAAAAAAGTGTTTCGCAGCGTAACTTCACTGAATTCCAGTATTTTTGTTCGTTTCTGTCATTGATTGGATCAAACGAGTTTTTAGCAAATAATATAAAAGTCGAAATATAGCCATATTAAAGATTTCGACTCAAACAGTAAGGTACTGTTTGGATTAAAACTTATCAATAAAAGTTATTAAAACAAAGATACCTAAACAGATATTTTTGTCGAAATTATGAGACTCTAACTCCCAGCATCCTGCTACCAACTATGTCATTCCCAGTTATTTAATTTTGCTAGATTTCTGCCTGAACCCCAAAAGAAAGAGGATAAAAATGAGTAATATCCCTCGTATACTATGAGGGCTATTTGTGTATTATTTATGCTTTTAAGATATCATATGGAATTTATTTATATTTGATAATAGTCTTACAAATTTTACAATGATATTGCATTTATTGTAACTTTTCATCTTCTAAAACTGTTACATTGCAATTATCTTTGAGTACCGCAAATTTAACACCTTGGTTCTTTTGAGATAGGTTTTCAAGTGTAATATTTATCGTGTGCCAATCGGTTAGAGCACCTTGAAAAGTATTTGTTTTGCCGTCAAGATTCCCTTCTTATATTGTAAGCATATTCCCATTTACCTGAGTGACTATACCCACATGATTTACGCCAACTCCTGAAAAAACACAGTTAGGTGTAGGAACATCTGATTCTATCCATGTATCAGGATGACTAGCAATAAGCTCATCAACACAGTTCCAGCCGTCGCCAGTAAAACCAGGGTCATAACCATATATCTCATAAAACCTCCCCCATGCAAACCATGTACATTGACCGTATAATTTCTTTTGTGCATATGGATTAAGAGTTTCATAAGCTTCTATATTGTAAAAGTTTGGCTCTCCGTCATTATGTTTTCCACTCATACCAAAAACGCTTGTAATTAAAATAATGATGAGAATCATTAATGAGATAATTGATATCAACACTATATTATCAGCAGTTAAAGCAGTCGCTTTAAAAATATTAAAAGCAGAGAACATTATATTCTCTGCTTTTTTTATAGTTGTTTGTATTGTATTTTTAAATGACTTAGTTGTGATATTGTTTGCTTTATTAATAGCAAATTTTTTAGAAGTTTTCAATAGTTGTTTATTTTGCTTTAATGGAATCTCTAATGAAATATTATCATTAATATTTGTTTGATTAATTATATCATTTCTAATATTGCTATTTAGTTTTCTTTCGGAATTTCTAATTTTTCTTTTTGTATTGTTTGTTTTAATTGCACGACTGATATGATATTTTGTTTCTAATGTTAGAGCTTGAGCTGAACGCTTAATATCATCTATCGCATTACTTTCGGCTCTTGTATGTTTTTTTTCCTTGTTATTTCCAGATAACCTTGTATTGATGCTTTGATTAGCTATGTGCCGAAGTCTATTACCATTTTGTTTATGGCTTAATTTTATAGAATTTTCTTTAGTTCTCAGTTTCATTTAACACCTGCTGTAATCGCTCCATACGTTCAAGCCTATCGCTCGGTTTTGTGCTGTTCAAATCTTTAAGCCAACCATCAGGTAATTCATTAACAAATGGCACCATAGCATTACCATATTTGATTAACCCTCCACCTACTCCAACATCAGTAATATATTTTAATTGCTCATTTGGAATTTGTAATAAATCAGCAAGTTCTTCTCTATCGTTTGGTGACTGATTTAGCATGATTATAAATGGACTATTCGATAACATTGAAGTGCCTTGTTGTGATGCTAAAAGATACTTAACATTTTGAGTTATACCAGTAGGATATGCATCACGCTTTCTGAACTGTCGCCATGCAGAAGCGAAAAAAGTAGCCGATTCTTCATTTTCAAATATTACATGCACTTCATCAATAAACACATGCGTTCTTTTACCATTTTTCCAGTTTTCATTAACACGATTAATAATAGCATCTGTGACTACCAAAAGACCTACAGGTTTTAGCTGTTTGCCGAGTTTATTTATGTTAAATGATACAATCCTATTTTTAATATCAACATTGGTATGTTGAGCAAATATATTCAAACTACTTTCAGTATAAAGTTCAATCATAGTAGCAAGACTTCTTGCTTCTTTTTCAGGTTGAGATTCTAGTTTTTTGTGCAAATCTTTCAGTGTAGGTATATAATCTTCTTCATAGCTATCTTTATAAACTTGCTTAACACATCTATCAATAATAGACCTATCAGAAGGTGAAATGTGATGACGATTATCTGATTCTAATTGTTCAAACAACGACATTATAAATTGTGATTTATCTGCTATTGAGTTACCATTTTCGCCATATCCTTCAGTCATATCCAAAGCATTGATGTGATGGTTGCTATTTGCTCCTATCTCAATAATCTGCCCCTTTAAAGTTTTAACTATTACATCATATTCACCCTCTGGGTCTAAAATAATAATATCATCATTAGTAGATGCAGCAGTAAATTCGAGAA
>JAHHUE010000113.1 GCA_020024155.1 Oscillospiraceae bacterium
TGTGTTGCCTAGTTCATAAATCAATGTGTCCAGGATTCTGGGTACATATCAAATTCAGAGCCTTTTTTATTAGTTTACTTCTGATTTTTTTAAGTACTTCTTATCAACTATTACATAATACAAATAAATTACTATAAGACCAAATATAACACCTAAGAAGTTATCAAATATACGCAAAAACACTGCTTGTCTTGCGCCATAAATTCCAGCTGCCATCATAAGTGCACCTAAACAGTTGATTGCTGTTTTAAAACGATAGTCTGTGCAGAATCCCAGACATAAACCACCTATTGGTCCTAAAAGTGAGTGCATTTCAATTGGCGTTATTTCGTATATTGCAAGGAACATAAATGAACCTATAACTATACCTATCATACGATAAATTGAACGACTTTTTATATGAACTGTATATGGATATGCTGACAACATTGAACCACAAGCAAGTCCAGCCCACATAAAACGCTCAATATTAAAGAAATTACCAAGAGCTAAAACCAAACTAATTCCTATTGCCATTCTTAATTGCCATCTGCTTTTTTCAACAGACATATCAAATTTTTTAACTACGCTGATAAATTTTACATCTGCATTTTTTGTGTGATGTTTAAAATGGAATATTAAACCACATATAGTATATCCAAGTAATGTTAAAGCTGCACGTTTCCAGAAAATTTCTCCTGTAACTGGATTTCCTGTAAGAAATACATAAGCAAATCCACAAAGACCGCCATTGCCCATTTCTGGTCTGTCACTTGTCATAAGCAAAAGAGCCATAAAAGCACAAAAATGAATCAAAATTGCTAAAATTGGATTTGACTGTGATGCAACAACCGGTGCAACAAGTAATATCAAAAATGCAATTGCCATGTTTATCATGGAATCTTTAATGCAATATCCAAAATCAACAAAACGCACACTCAGTAATAAGCAAAAAATAACAACTGCCATTGGGCTGTTTTCTGTCCCAAAGATAGCTCCCATAGGTGCTATAAATGCAATTGCAAAAACAACTATAAAAAGAGACCTTAGAAATATAGCAAATCTTAATTTTATTTTTTCCCCTGAAGTTTCAGCAGTTTTTATTTTTGGTTTTATAACTGCTGGATCCAACTGTAACATATCATAAAAATTCAAAATATTACCTCCAATATATGAATGTATTCAAACACAATAATCTATTTGCCATTCGCTTTTTCTATCAATTCAAAAAGCATATCAAAATCTGAGCCCATTTTTCTTTTAAGGTTATATAACGGCTGAAGAATTACTCCATAATTATGTCTAAGTTCTTTTTCTCCAATATCTGTAATATAAAGGATATAACTACGCTCATCATTTGGGTGTTTTTCTTTTTTTATAAAACCTTTTTCAAAAAGTCTTTTTAAGCTACGGCTTACAGCTTCTTTTTTCATTCCACTGCTACGGCTCAAAGCAAGTGGAGTACTTTCTGTTGGCTCTAAATAAAGTCTTGCCAATAGTTCTCGTTCACTTGTTGTTAATGTTTGGTTTTGGCTTTGAGACAACAAAGCTCTGGATAGATGATGCAATTCTTGTTGATAGGATAACATCTGTAACCATTCAATATCTTTCATATTCATCTACCTCCCATTAAGTTAACAAAGTTAATTATATACACATAATATCGGCTTGTCAATATGTTAAATTTTTATTATTTTAAATATACTTTTTTATATATTTTTGTTTTTTTAAATAAGAAATACTTCTAATTTTATTTTAATTATAAGCATATGTTTTATATTTTATAGTAAATTAAAAAGTGAGTGAAACCTCACCCACTTTTGTTATTTTAATACTATTTTTATCAATCCTATTGTCTGTTATTATGACAATGTCCACCTCTATGTCTGCTATATTTATTATTTTGGTAATCATTTTCATAGTAATATTCACGATATTGTCTATCATATCCTTGGCTATCATAATACCTATTTTCATTGTTGTGACATCTGCCATCATTATAACAGCCTCTGCCATTTTCATAGAAATAACCATTATTTTCACAATAGCCATTTACATAATATCCATAATCATCACATCTTTCGTTTGTGTCATTATAAATAGGTGCCATATTGTTATTTACTGATTTATTGTAATCGTAATCTCTGATAATATTTCTTGAATTATTTATCAACTGTTGTGTGTACAAATATTCATTTCTTTTATTTATTCTATTTGTTGCAAAGCTTAAAATTCCAACACCTACCACTGAAACAACAAGCAATCCACTTACTAATTTTTTTGGTTCTTTAAAATTAAGTATATTTTTTATTCTCATACTGCTATTACTCTCTCCAAACAAGACTACCCTTGTTCTATATTGATTATTTTTTATTGCAAAGGTAAACAATGCTTTTGCATAATTTTTTCTATATGAACTATCTTTTTTTAGCTATAACATTTTCGTCACATGATAATTCCATATCTTTTGTCATAAAATTAAATGCCACCCATACAAAAGGGTTGAACCAATGTAAAATACAAACTGCAAAAAAAGCAACTTTAATAATATAATCTTTTCTTTTTGTATGATATTCTTCATGATTTATTACATATATTTCATTTTCTTCGCTGCAATTTGTCGGTATATATATTTTTGGAT
>JAHHUE010000012.1 GCA_020024155.1 Oscillospiraceae bacterium
AATTACAACGTCCAAACCACGACATTTTGCAACATTGCGTAAGATTTGCCAACACAAGAAGCATAGCCAAAAAATATTTTTATATGCCCTCTGGTTTTATACAGAGTGTTATCAGCTGTTATATTATTTACTTGTTCTATAAAGTGACCTTATATATAAAAATTATATTTTACACCTTTTTACTTTTTATATGGAAACATTGTTGTACATCTTTTATTTCGCCGATAACCAAAATAATATCGCCTTCTGAAAAACGAGTGTTGGAATCAATATTAACTGTCATTGTGCGACCATGTTTAAATGCCATAATATTTAAGTTGTATTTATGTCTTATATCAAGTTCTTCTAATGTTTTACCATCCCAAGATTTTGGTACTTCTACTTCAAAAATAGCGTGACTATCATCAATATCAATAAAATCTACAATATGGTCACCACTGTGTTTAATTGCTGTCCAGTTTGCAAGCTGTTTTTCTGGATATACAACTTGGTCTGCTCCGTTTTGCAAAAGGAATTTTGCCTGAACATCTCTTGCTGCTCTGGAAATAACTTTTTGCGCACCAAGTTCTTTAAGCAAAGATGTGATTTCAAGTGAACTTTGGAAGTCATCACCTATTGCAACAATACATACATCAAAATTTCTTACACCCAAAGAAGATAAAAATTCTTCATTTGTTGCATCACCTATTTGGGCGTTTGTTACATAAGGCAAAACAACATCAACAAGAGCATCGTCTTTATCTATTGCCATAACATCGTGTCTAAGCTCATAAAGTTTTTTTGCAGTGTGACGGCCAAATCTACCTAATCCAATTATTAAAACAGATTTCATAAAATTCTCCTCAATATACAATATAGTAAAAACTATAAAATAATTAAAAGTTAAAAAAGAAGAGCTGACAAGCTCCCCCATGCATAATAGTTTATTATTTATACAATATTCCGTCAAGTACCTAAATTAAAATATAAAGAAATATAAAGAAATATAAAGATTTACAAAGAAAATCACCTGCCTAAATTGACAGGTGAGATAATTATTATTCTATTGCATCTGCAATTGCATCAATCAAGCAACCAACATTTTTATAGTCACTTGCATCTCTGCTTAATACACAATCAAAAGTATTCTCAAAATCTATTACGAAGTCTATAATTTCTTCATCGTCCATTTCAAGTTCACTGAAAGTTGTATCTTCGCTGATACTTCCATCATCATCTTTATAGAGATAAGAGTAAAGATTTAATAAAACTTCTTCAAGAATTTCTTCTCTTGACATAGTTTTGTCCTCCTGTTAAATTGATTACTACCAATATATATCATTTTTTATTTACAGTCAATGAAAAAATGATATACTTTAAATATATAATTTGTAATATGTTGTCATAATATATTTATGATATAAAAATTGTTTATAAATATGATTTATGAAAGGATTTATATGGATATGTACATAAATTGAAATTTATTTACTATTCAGTCAGAGAAAACAGTAAACCAAGTGCAAAAAGTAAACGATAATGTAACAAAACATAATGTTGGAATGAAGTTGGGACAAGCAAGTGTTCACTCTAATAAAGATACTGTTTATTTATCCCCTTATGGAAGAACAAATAGTATTGTTTCTGGATTGGAAAAGCTTAAAAATCAGATTGAGGACAGAAGAAGTGAATTTCTTGCAAAAGCAAATGAAGAAGATAAACCAGCAGAAGTAATAAAGGCTGAAATGGATTCTTTTGACCAACAGATTAAAAATATTGATAAGCAAATTGTACAAATTACTATCCAACAGATGAGCCAAGATATTGAAAAGGCAAAGCAAAAATCAAAAATAAGCTCAAATAAGCCTAAAACAAGACAAGAAATTGAAAATACAGGTTATAATAACTCAAAACTAGAATTTTACAAAGTTAAAGAAATTCAATACAATAGTGAAAATATTGAAAAAGATTAAATAATGTTTATAAAGATTGTATGATTATAAATGGAAGAATAAAGAGTTAATTTATAGAAGTTAATAGTTATCTTTAATAATTATAATTGTATAAGTATATATAGCCATAAAGCACCGAGCGTTAAAAAATGGGTTTAGTATTACATAAAATAAAAAGAGCTATCTGTAAAAAGATAGCTCTTTTCTAGTATAAATTTATCATACTTACATTTAATATACATAAATAATTAGACTTATTTTACAGCAAATAAAAATTATTTTTATTGAGGGTAAACAAAATCCTTTATGAAAGTATTTTATATGATTATTGTATAAATAATTTTATTTAAAAAAATCAATAAAATTAAATGATAATATTGCTTGAAGTATTACTAGATATTTTGAGAATAATTTATCGTCAGTTAGTTTAATATATATTTTTATATAAAAAAGAAAACCCTGGAAAACCAAGGTTTTCTGTAAATAACCCAAAAGGGAAATTATCTTTTTGAGAACTGTGGAGCACGACGAGCTGCTTTGAGACCGTATTTTTTTCTTTCTTTCATACGTGGGTCTCTTGTCAAGAAGCCTGCTTTTTTAAGTTCTGGACGAAGGTTTTCATCGTATTGGAGCAATGCTCTGGAAAGACCATGACGGATAGCGCCAGCTTGACCAGAAACACCACCACCGTTTACATTAACAACGATGTCAAATTTGTCAGCTGTGTTTGTAAGTGTGATTGGCTGACGAACGATGAGTTTGAGTGTTTCAAGACCAAAGAAATCGTCAATGTCTCTGCCGTTGATTGTGATTTTGCCGTTACCGCTGTAAACTCTAACTCTTGCTACGGAAGATTTACGACGGCCTGTACCGTAGAAATATGCTTTTGTTTCGTACATAATAATTATCCTCCTTAAAAATTAAAGTTCAATAGCTTCTGGTTTTTGTGCAGCCTGTTCGTGTGTTGCACCTTTGTAAACTCTGAGTCTTGTCATAGCTTTTGCACCGATTTTGTTGCCTGGCAACATACCTTCAACAGCAAGGTACATAGCTTTGTCAGATTTTGTAGCCATCAATGTACGGTAGTTAACGGATTTCATACCGCCAATCCAACCTGTGTGATGATGGTGGAATTTATTGTCAAGTTTTGAACCTGTCAAAACTGCTTTGTCACAGTTGATGATAACAACATGGTCACCGCAGTCTACGTTTGGTGTGTATGTTACTTTATGTTTACCGTTCAAAAGAACAGCAGCTTTTGCAGCAACGCGGCCAAGTGGTTTGCCAGCTGCATCAATTACGTACCATTTGCGTTCTACTTTTGTAGGGTTCTGAAGAAATGTACTCATGATAATCCTCCTGATAAAATTTTAAATATATATAATTCTTTTCAAATTAAAAAGCCTTTGTAAAGGCAATGTCTAGTATACCATATAAAAAGTAAAAGTCAATTGATTTTAAGTAAAAAATTAACTGTTTACAAATTATCTCTTGTTTTCTATATATTTTCTCTGTTTTACTCTGTTTTTCTCAATTGGCAAATTAACAAAAAGACTTGTTTTATATTTGTAAAACATATATAATATTATAACTATAAAAGCCTAAAAATAAGGTTTTTTGGATATTAACAGAAAAATTTACAAAAAAATTTATATATACAGTTTATAATTATGGAGAATATATGTCACAACACTTTCAAAGACTTTGTGGTCTTACAAGAAAAGCCATTGTAGGCTATGATATGATACAGGACGGAGACAGAATTTGCGTTGGTGTTTCCGGTGGTAAAGACAGCGTTGCCTTGGCTGTTGCACTTAAAAAATTACAAAGTTATATAGGTATAAAATTTGACCTTATTGCAGTTACACTTGACCCTAGATTTGATGGAAATGATACAGATTATTCTGTTTTGGAAAAATTTTTTGAAGAGCAGGGTATAAAGTATGTTATAAAAAGAACAGATATTGGTAATATAATTTTTGAACAAAGAAAAGAAACTAATCCTTGTTCTTTGTGTGCAAGAATGCGCCGTGGTGCTTTGCACGATATTGTAAAAGAACTTGGATGTAACAAAATTGCTCTTGGACATCATCTTGATGATGCAATAGAAACATTTTATATGAACTTATGGAATGAGGGCAGAATAGGCACTTTTAGTCCGGTTACATATCTTTCTATAAAAGATATAACTATGATAAGACCTTTTGTTCTTGCTATTGAACAGGATGTTATCAGAGCTGTTAATGAATTTCAAATGCCGATTGTAAAATCAACTTGTCCGGCAGACGGAGTTACAAACCGTCAAAATATGAAAAACTTTGTTATGGAAAGATGCAAGACTGATACATCTTTCCGTCAAAAGAGCCTTAATGCGTTTCAAAAGAAAGATTTGGACGGTTGGGGACTAAAAAATAAAATATAAAGGAAGGAATACATTATGACTTTAACAGAAAAGCACTGTTGGGCAGAAATATCCATAGATGCAATAAAAAATAACTATAATTTCATAAAAAAGAGTTTTAACAGACCATTTTATGTTGTGCTTAAAGCTGATGCTTATGGTCATGGTGCAAAATATCTTGCGAAAGTATATGAAGAAATGGGTGCTTACGGCATAGCTGTTTCTTGCTTTGCAGAGGCAATGGAAATAAGAAAAACAGGTGTAAGACTTCCTATACTTATTCTTGGTTACACAAGTCCGGAACTTGCAACTCAGCTTTCAAGAAATCAGCTCAGCCAGTGTGTACATAGCTTGGCTTATGCAAAGGAATTGCAGAAAAATAGCTTATATCCGATAGATTGTCATTTGAAACTTGATACTGGTATGGGCAGAATAGGCTTTGACCTTGTTGGAGATAAAGAAAACGCACTTTTGCAAATGAAAGAACTTCGCAAGCTGACAAATCTTCGTTTTACCGGTATTTTTACACATTTTCCAGTTGCTGACAGCCTTGGCGAAAATGAAATTGCATACACCCAAAAACAAATTGACTTGTTTAACGAAGCGTATGAATATCTTACTATGTACGGCTTTGACTTTAAAATTATACACGGACAAAATTCAGCAGGTATTTTAAGAAAACTTGGCAACAAGTTTAATGTTATGCGTGCAGGTATAATTCTTTATGGAGAAACCCCATCAGAAGAACTTAGAGGCTGTAATTTAATTCCGGTAATGGAAGTTAAAACAATTGTTACACACGTAAAAACAATAAAAGAAGGTCAGTATATTGGATATGGTATAAATTTCCGTTCAAACAGAAAAATGAAAATTGCAACTATTGCCATTGGTTATGCAGATGGATTGCCACGAACTTTAAAAGACAAAAACTATGTTATGAAAATAAATGGTGGATATTATCCGTTGATTGCAGTTTGTATGGACCAGTGTATGCTTGATGTTTCTTTTGGAGATATAAAAGTTGGCGATGAAGTTATTGCTATGGGTGGAACAGATAAAACAAGCTTTAACACTATTGCCCAGAAAATAGGAACAATAAATTATGAGATATCTTGTGGTGTTCAAAGAAGAGTACCAAGAGTTTATACACAAAATCATAGAATTGTTCATATCGAAAATAATATGTAAAAATAAAGCACCTGTTGTAATAACAGGTGCTTTTTATTATTGTTTTAACTAAATTTTAATTTGGTGTTGATAACTTTTACTATGTAAATTATTTATTTCCTTTTTTTTACACTAGCACCAAAAGGTACAGGTGTTGCAATAAAAACAGATTTTATTGTTTTACGCAAAACTTTTGTAGCATTAAGTGCTTTTTCTTCGCTGTCAAAAATTCCAAATACAGCAGCACCACTTCCGGTCATAACACTTCCAAGTGCTCCAAGCTCAATAAGTTGTTGTTTTATTGGTTGTGTTGCGTCACTTTGTGCTGCAATTTCCAAATCATTTGCAAGATATTTTGCAACATCATAAATGTTTTTTTCTTTTATAGCATTTATAAGTTTATCTGTTTCAATTTTATTTTTTATGCCTATTTTATCATAGTTAGCAAAAGCTTGAGGAGTTGAAACACCTTTTTGCGGCATACATATAACAAAAAAACAATTAGGCATATCAGGTGCAGGCAAAATAACATCTCCTGTGCCTTGAACTCTTTTTGTACCACCGTGAAGCATAAAAGGAACATCACTGCCAACCATAAGACCAATTTCGCACATTTGCTCTAATGAAAGTCTTGTTTTGTACATATAGTCAAGACCAACAATAACACCAGCGGCGTCAGCACTTCCACCAGCCATACCGGCTTTTATAGGCACTGTTTTTTTTACATGAATATGTACACCACCTTTAATTTTGGTGTATTCAAAAAATTTTACGGCTGCTTTTATAGCAGTGTTTTTTTCATCAGTTGGGATAAATTTTGCATTACTGGAAATAGATATTTTATCAGATTGTTTTGTAAGAGTTATGCGTTCAAAAATAGAGATTGTCTGCATAATCATATCCAAAAGATGATAGCCTTTTTCATCAATACCGGTTATATCAAGACTTAAATTAACCTTTGCAGGAGCTATAACAGTTACTTGTTCCATAGACATACCTTTCAAATTTAATAAGTATAATTATGTTTATAATAGCACATATAACTGCAATTTTCAATTGACAAAAGTGTAATAAAATCTATAATATATAATAGATAATTATGTTTTCAACATTATGTTATGTTTTAAGGAGAATATATATGACAGAAAGAAAAATCAGAACCAGATTTGCACCAAGTCCGACAGGATATATGCACGTTGGTAACCTGCGTACAGCTTTGTACGCATATCTTACAGCAAGAGCTAACAATGGTAAATTCTTGCTCAGAATTGAAGATACAGACCAATCTCGTCAGGTTGACGGTGCAATTGACATAATTTATAACACTCTTAAAGAAACAAATCTTCTTTGGGATGAAGGTCCGGATATAGGCGGAGATTACGGCCCATATATCCAGAGTGAAAGAAAAGGCATGTACAAACAATATGTTGACCAGCTTATTGAATCTGGCCACGCTTACCGTTGTTTCTGCACAAAAGAAAGACTTGAAGAAGTAAACAAAATCAAAACTGCTTCCGGTCAGCCAACAGGTTATGACAACCACTGCCGTAACCTCTCCAAAGAAGAAATTGAAGCAAACCTTGCAGCAGGTGTTCCTTATGTTGTAAGACAGAGAATTCCGGAAGGCAAAACAAGCTTTAACGATATGGTTTATGGTGTTATTGAAGTTGATAACTCCACGTTGGATGACCAAATTCTTGTAAAACAAGATGGTATGCCAACATATAACTTTGCAAATGTTATTGATGACCACCTTATGGAAATCAATCCAGTTATCCGTGGTAGTGAATATCTTGCATCCACACCAAAATACAATCTTTTGTATGAAGCATTCGGTTGGGATATTCCAGATTATGTTCACTGCCCACCAGTTATGAAAGATTCTCAGCATAAACTTTCAAAGCGTAACGGCGATGCTTCTTATGAAGACCTTATTGCAGCAGGATACCTTAAAGATGCTGTGCTTAACTATATTGCTCTTCTTGGATGGAGCCCAAAAGGTGAACAGGAAAAATTCACTTTGGAAGAATTGGTTAAAGAATTTGACCCACACAACATTTCAAAATCACCAGCTATTTTTGATATGGACAAGCTCCGTTATCTCAATGCTGAATATATCCGTGATATGAGTGTTGAAGAATTTTTGGAAACTGCAAAACCATACATCGCACAGACAGTAAAATCTGAATGTGACTTAAAACTTCTTGCAACAGTGTTGCAGAAACGCTGTGAAGTTCTCAGTGATATTCCAGAACAGGTTGACTTTATTGACGCTCTTCCTGATTATGATACAGCTTTGTTTGAAAACAAAAAAATGAAAACAAACAAAGAAAATTCAAAACAAATGCTTGGTGAAGTTCTTCCAGTTCTTGAAGCTATTGAAGAAAAAGACTGGAATATGGACAATATCCATACAAAACTCTTTGAACTTATTGCTAAACTTGAAGTTAAAAACGGTCTTGTATTGTTCCCATTGCGTGTTGCAGTATCCGGCAAAGCATTCACCCCAGGTGGTGGTGTTGAACTTGCAGCAATTCTTGGCAAAGAAAGAACAATTGACAGAATTAAAACAGCAATTGAAAAATTATAATAAAACAAAAAAGTGCAGTCTCTTTTTGGGAGATTGCACTTTTTATATTGTCAAAGTTAAGCTAAGTAACTTTTATTAAAATTATTTTTTTATAAGTTCAAAAACAATTTTTGTTATGTCTTCAAGGTTTTTAATTGTAATTTCTTCATTTACGCTGTGAACTTTACACATACCTGTGCCAAGAACAACACTCTTTATACCGTTAAGGTTCATATTGTTTGCATCAGAGCCACCACCACTTAATTTAATGCAGTGCTTAACATTTGAACGTATACAAGCGTCCTTAATTTCAGAAATAAAGCTGTCATTTTCATCAGTGAAATATGGATAATACAAATCGTCAACTTCACCTTCAAATTTGCCACCAAATTTTACGCAGGCATCGTCAATACATTTCATCATATGTTTTTTCTGAGCATCAAGTTTTTCTGCGTTACGGCTTCTTGCCTCTGCAAGCATATATACTTTTTCAGGTACTATATTTGTTGAGTATTCTGCTTTAAGTGTGCCGATATTTGCAGTTGTTTCATCATCAATGCGTAAAAGTTTCATATTTGAGATAGCCTCTGCTGCAATTTGTATTGCACTTATACCATCTTCAGGAGCTACACCGGCGTGAGAAGTTTTGCCGATAAAGTGACCGGAAATTTTTGTTTTTCCCGGAGCACCTTGTATAATTACTCCGGCATCGCCACTAGAATCTAATACAGCGGCTTTTTTTGATGTCAAACGAGAGTAATCAAGATTTCTTGAACCAAGAAGTCCACATTCTTCGCAAATTGTAAATACAATTTCAACAGTAGGGTGATTAAGATTTTGCTCTTTAATCATTTTAATTGCTTCTATAACTGAAACAACACCACTTTTATCATCACCACCAAGAACAGTTGTTTTGTCGGAATAAATTACACCGTCTTTGATAATAGGTTTAATGTTTTTACCTGGTTTAACGGTATCTAAGTGTGCAGAAAAAAGAATTGGCTCAAATGTTTCGTCCCCTTTAAATACAGCATAAATATTGCCTGCATTACTTCCAAGTTTTTCACCTGCATTATCCATATAAACTTCACAGCCAAGTTCCTGTAAATCAGCCATAACAGTTTTTGCCATATTAAGTTCATCATAGCTTTCACTGTCAATTTGAATATATCTGATGAAGTTATCAACAAGTCTTTGAGTATTCATTACTATTCTCCTTTTTATTTTAGTGTAACATAATTATTATATATAGTTATAAAACAAAACATAGGCTTTTGTAAATATAAATTTGTTGTTTTATACCTATACTTGATTTAATATATAAAAATATAGTAATATACAAATGAGAGTAAAAATCTGGCATTCTTTATATTGGCAATACTGAAAACAATTTATTGGGCACAGGTGTTATTTGCTGAAATAAAGAAGCTTTTTTATTATATGGAGAAATATATGGAATTTACAGTAAACCTTACAGATGCAAAAAGCAGAGTAATTATTGAAAAAGGCTGTTATACTCATCTAAAAGATTACTTTGAATTTAACGGCAAAGTGATGATTATAACAGATGATAATATTCCGTCTGAAATAAAAGAAAATGTGATTTCTCAGTTTGAAAATGCCATAATGGTGCAAGTAAAACATGGAGAAACTGCAAAAAGTTTTGAAACATATAAAATGCTTTTGGAAAAATTATTGGCAGAAGATTTTTCAAGAAAAGATTTTGTTTTGGCATTGGGTGGTGGAGTTATTGGAGACCTTGCAGGTTTTGTTGCAAGCACTTACAAAAGAGGTTGCAGATTTGTATCAATACCAACAACAACACTTTCTCAAATTGATTCCAGCATAGGTGGAAAAGTTGCCATAAACCTTAACGGAATTAAAAACTGTGTGGGTAATTTTTATCATCCGGAAGTTGTTTTTGTAGATGTCAAAACACTTAGAACTTTGGAAAAAAGGCATTTTTATAACGGACTTGTAGAGGCAGTAAAAGCAGGTTGCATACAAGATAAAACTATCTTTGATTTATTTAAAAACCATATAGAAGAACTTAGCGTAGACAGCCCATATCTTGAACAAATTATAACCAAAAGCTTAGTTATGAAAAAGAATATAGTTGAACAAGATGAAAAAGAGAAAAATATTCGTAAAATATTAAATTATGGACATACAATAGGTCACGCAATAGAAAGTATATATAATCTCAATGATTACTATCACGGAGAATGTGTTGCAAACGGTATGTTGCTTATTCAGGAAAATAAAGAGATAAGAAATCAACTTGCTGAAATATTCAAAAAAATGGAAATACCTATAATTGAAAATATAGATGTTGAAAAAAGCATTGAATTTATAAAGAATGATAAAAAAGCCAACGGAAATAAAATTGACATGATAAAAGTTGACCAAATAGGAAAAGCCTATATAGATAATATAGATATAAATGATTTGCGTAAATATATCGGGAGAAAAATATGAAAAGTGTAATAGGTAAAAATATTACCATAAGCCTTTACGGAGAAAGCCACGGAAACGCAACAGGTATAGTTGTGGACGGTTTGCCGTCAGGAATAAAGATAAACAGAGAGTTTATGCAATCACAATTAGATAAAAGAAAACCAAAGGGAAAAATATCAACTCAAAGACACGAGAACGATGATTTTAAAATAATAAGCGGTGTTTTTAACGAATATACAACCGGTACACCTTTGCATATTATGATAGAAAATAAATCACAGAAAAGCAGCGACTATAAACCTTGTTTTCCACGACCAAGCCATGCAGATTATGTGGCTCACATAAAATACAATGGGTTTGAGGATTATCGAGGGGGTGGACATTTTTCCGGCAGACTGACTGCTCCGCTTGTTGCTTGTGGAAGCATTGCTATTGATATACTAAAAAACAAAGGTATATTTATTGGCACACATATAAAAAAATGTCAGCAGATACAAGACAGAAATTTTAATGACTATAAATCTGATATAGATATATGTAATAGTAAATATTTTTCTGTGCTGGATGATAAAACAGAAAAAGAAATGATACAACATATAGAAAATGCAGGTAAAGACAATGACAGTGTAGGTGGTATATTGGAAAGTTGCATTTTAAATATGCCAATTGGTGTTGGAGAGCCTTATTTTTACTCAATTGAAAGCCAAATAAGCCATTATCTTTTTTCTGTGGGTGCAGTAAAAGGTGTTGAGTTTGGTCTTGGCTTTGATTATGCAGATTATCGTGGAAGTCAGGTAAATGACCAACTTCAAATTGAAAACGGAAAAGTAATCACAACAACAAATAATAACGGTGGAATAAACGGTGGAATATCAAATGGTATGCCTATTATTGTAAGATGTGTTGTAAAACCTACACCATCAATTTTTAAACAGCAAAATACAGTAAATCTTGCAACAATGGAAAACACCACCTTTACACTTACCGGCAGACACGACCCTGCAATTTTTCATCGTGCAAGGGTTGTTATTGACAGTATGATTGCTTTGGCGTTATTGGATTTACTTGTTGAAAAATACGGGGAGGATTGGCTTTTATGAAAGTTGGTCTTATAGGAGAAAAACTGGGGCATAGTTTTTCAAAACCTATACACGAAGCCTTGGCTGATTATACTTATAATTTAATGCCGATACCAAAAGATAAATTTGATGATTTTATGAGGCAAAAACCTTTTGATGCAATAAATGTTACAATTCCATACAAAGAAACAGTTATGCCATATTGTGACTATATTGATGAAAAAGCAAAAAAAATCGGTGCAGTAAATGCAATAAAAAATGTTGACGGAAAACTTTTTGCAACAAACACCGACTATGACGGACTAAAAATGATGATAGAAAATCATTTTGATTTAACTGATAAAATAGTTGGAATTTGTGGCAGCGGCGGAACATCAAAAACTGCATTTGCCGTATGTGAGAATTTAAAAGTTAAAGAGATTATAAAAGTTGCAAGAAATAAAAATAAACCGTTTATTTCTTATGAAGAATTTAAAAATCGCAAAGATGTACAAGTTATAATAAACACAACAAGTGTGGGAATGAGTCCAGATATAATGTCATCAATTGTAAATCTTGATGATTTTCCAAACTGCAAGGCAGTAATTGATGTGGTATATAACCCACTTATTACAAGCCTTTGTTACAGTGCAAAGCAAAAAAATATACCATATATATGTGGGTTGGAAATGCTTGTTGGACAAGCCGTATCGGCTATTGAATTTTTTACCGATAAAACAGTTGGCCATAGTAATATAGCTAAATTGGCAAAGAAAATTTACAGTGACAAGCAGAACATTGTTTTAATTGGTATGCCAAGCTGTGGTAAAAGCACAATAGGCAAAGAACTTGCTAAAAAACTGGGATATGATTTTGTTGATATGGATTTGGAGATAGAAAGAAAGGCAGAAATGTCTATCCCACAAATTTTTGAAAAATACGGAGAAGATTATTTTAGAGATATAGAAAGTGATGTATGTATTGAGATTGCAAAAAGAAATCACACAATAATAAGCTGTGGTGGCGGAGTTGTGAAAAGAGAAAAAAATATGCACGCATTATCACTTAACGGAAAAATAATTTGTATAAAAAGAGATGTTGATAAACTTGTAATAGGAGGAGAAAGACCTTTGAGCAAGGATATACAAACACTAAAAAAAATGGAAATGGAAAGAAATCCTTTGTACCAAAAATATAGCAGTGTTATAATAGAAAACAACGGAAAAATTTCTGATACAATAGATGAATTTATGGAGGCATATAGTGAAAATTCTGGTTATTAACGGACCAAACATAAATATGCTTGGAATAAGAGAAAAAGATATTTATGGCAGTGATACATTTGATAATCTTATAGAAGTTTGTCTGCAAACTGCAAAAGAACTTAGTGTAGAGATAGAATGTTATCAAAGTAATCACGAAGGCGATTTGGTGGATAAAATTCAGCAGGCTTATGGTAAAGTTGATGGTATTGTTATAAATCCGGGAGCATACACGCATACTTCAATTGCACTTTTAGACGCATTAAAGGCAGTCAGCATTCCAACAGTAGAAGTTCATATATCAAAAGTGGAAGAAAGAGAAAGTTTCCGTCAAATTTCTTATATTAGACAAGCCTGCTATAAAACAATAACAGGTTGTGGTATAAACGGATATAGTATGGCAATACAGTCATTAGTGAAAGGTGAATATAATAATGGTAATTACTTGTAAAAAAGATGCACCACAAGAAGAGTTAAATAAAATCATAACTAAATTTGAAAACTATGGTATGCAGATAAAACAAATTGAGGGAGAAGATTATACCCTTATAGTTGTGGTTGGAGATACAGCAATAATTGATGAAAAACGCCTTATGTGCAATCCTTATGTAGAGAGTATTTCACAAATTGGCACACCATATAAGAAAGTAAGCCGTATTTGGCATCCGGAAGACAGTGTTGTTGATGTTGCCGGTGTAAAAATTGGTGGTAAAGAAAAAATTGTTGTAATGGGTGGCCCTTGCAGTGTAGAAGGTTTGGAGCAGATATGCGATATATCCCAGGAAATAAAAAATGCAGGTGGGCGTATATTACGTGGTGGTGCATATAAGCCAAGAACATCACCATATACTTTTCAAGGTCTTGGTAGAGAAGGCATAATGTATATGACACAAGCAAGAAAACTTACGGGATTGCCAATAGTAAGCGAAATTATGAGCACAGACAAAATTGATGAGTTTGTTGAAAATGTTGATTTAATTCAAGTTGGTGCAAGAAATATGCAAAACTTTGATTTGCTTAAAGCACTGGGAAAAACAGACAAGCCTATTTTGTTAAAAAGAGGTTTGAGCAATACAATTGAAGAATGGCTTATGAGTGCTGAATACATTATGGCAGGCGGAAACAATAATGTTATTTTGTGTGAAAGAGGTATACGAACATTTGAAACCTATACACGAAATACATTGGATTTAAGTGTTGTTCAAATAGTAAAGAAAAAGACACATCTTCCGATTGTTATTGACCCTTCACACGCAACAGGAAACTGGGAGCTTGTGGAAAGTATGTCGCTTGCAGCAGTTGCAGCAGGTGCAGACGGACTTATGATAGAAGTTCATCCACAACCTGAATGTGCGTGGAGTGACGGACAGCAGAGCCTTAAACCAAAGAATTTTAAAGATGTTGTTGAAAAAGCAAGGGCAATTGCAAAAGTTGTGGGAAGAGATTTGTAATGAAAGTTGTTATTAAACCGTCACAATGTTTTGGCAGTGTAAAAATACCACCAAGTAAAAGTATGGCACACAGAGCAATAATATGTGCTTGTCTTGCAAATGGAACAAGTGTTATATCAAATATAGATTATTCCGTTGATATATCTACAACTATTGACTGTATGAGAAATCTTGGTGCAGAAATTGAATGTGGCAAGGATTTTGTTGTTGTAAAAGGTATAGAGAATTTTAAAAATCTTAAAAGCAATAAAATTCAGTGTAACGAATCCGGTTCTACATTGCGTTTTTTAATACCAATTTTTTCACTTACAGAAGAAAAAATAACTTTTATAGGTAAAAATAGATTACTTAAACGCCCACAAAAAGTATATGAAGATATTTTTAATCAGTCAGGCTTGTATTTTTATCAAGATGATGAAAAAATTGAGATACAGGGCAAATTGCAAGCAAAAGAATATACAGTTTGCGGAAATATAAGCAGTCAGTTTATAAGTGGATTGTTGTTTACATTGCCGTTGCTTAAAGAAAACTCAAAAATAAAGATTTTGACACCGGTTGAAAGCAGAAGTTACATTGACCTTACAATTCAGATGTTAAATAAATTTGGCATAGAAATTATTTGGCAAGATGACACTACCCTTTTTGTGAAGGGTAATCAGCAGTATAAACCATATAATGAAACTGTTGAGGGAGATTTTTCTCAGTTTGCATTTTTTGGTGTTCTTTCTGCGATAAATTCAAAACTTAATATTTCCGGTATGGATAATAATTCATTGCAGGGCGATAAACAGATTTTGGATATATTAAGTCAATTTGGATGTAAAGTATCTTATAAAGACAAAATATATAGTGTATCTTCTAATAAACTTGTTGCAAATGAAATTGACCTTAAAAACTGTCCTGACTTAGGGCCTGTTCTCTGCGTTCTCGCAATGTTTTCACAAGGTACAACACGTATTTATAACGCATCAAGGCTTCGCATAAAAGAAAGTGACAGAATTGAGGCGATGATAACCGAATGTGCAAAAATGGGGTGCAAAATAGAATCCACCAAAGATGAAATGATTATTTATGGTGGATATTCTGTTCCAACAGTAGAATTAAACGGTTGGAAAGACCATCGTATTGTTATGGCTTGTGCCGTTGCTTTGACTAAACTTGGTGGAACAATTGACGGCTGTGAGGCAATTACAAAAAGTTATCCAAACTTTTTTAAAGATTTACAGTCTGTGGGCATAGATTTAGAAATTTTAGAGTAAAAATATAATAATTTATTTAATAGAAAAGACCGTTGAGTTAATCAACGGTCAATTTTTTTAGAAAATACCAGGAATTATCATAGCAAGTTTTAGTCCAAGAGAAAAAGAGCAAGCGTTTGCAATTAAAGCATATAATGTTGATTTTCCCTTTGAAATAGGCTCTTTGCTTACTTTATTAAACACAATAGCATAAAGTATAGTCTCAATTATAAATACTGCTATTTCCAATAAAATGTAGAATACAATAAATCCCATACTTCCCATTTTGTAATTTATTATATTTAAAGCTGCATTTAAAAGTATCTGCGTTGCAATATTTATATAAACAATTGATAAAAGTAGTTTCCTTTCTCTGAATTTAAACAAAAGTGCAATTATAATTTCAAGTAAAATAGTGAGAATTATACGGCAGATAAGTGAAAATAATTCAGCTGAATAATCATAATCTTTTTCTGCAACTATTAACGGTTTTGAAGAAGTTACAGACTGAATATCAATTCCGTCCATTTCAACTTTATAGTAACTGTCAAAAGCATATTGTTCATATATATCACTTACTATAAAAGTATTTGACTTTGGATAATATAAAAGAATTTTAAAAGTCTGTGGTGGATAGTATGTCCAATGTAATTCTTTGGTGTCAGAGCATTTCCAAAACCATTGAAGAAAATAAAAATTGTCGGTGTCTTTATACTCAACAAATGCTTTCCATATATTTTCTACATCTTCACCAAGTTCACTCAATATGACTTTATTATCTCCGTTAAAGGCACTGGCAGGTCCAGTAGAATCTTCTATTGACAATAAAGTGCCATAACAAATTTCATCACTCATATTTTCAAATGTAATGTTTACAGATGGCTTTGGGCCAATATCTGCATAAGTTGTGAATTGAAATAATGACATTGCCAAAACCAAACTTGTAATTATGGTAAATACACGCTTTTTCATAAAAACACCTACCTTTACATAAGATTATTTGAATGATTATAGAATTTTCCGCTTGCCTCAAATATGGGCATATCGGTGGAAAAAATAAAAATGCCTTCTTCTTTGGCTTTCTGTAAAGCTATATCGTTTATCTTGCTGTTCTGACAAAGAACAATACAACCTATATCGTTAAGACTGGCAACTGCAACTGAATTGATGTTTCCCATAACAGTAAACCACACACAATCTTCTTTTGCGTTTGCCATAACCCAGCTGAGTAAATCTCCACAAAAACCACCTGAAATTTCTCTGTCAGTTCCTATGGATAAACATTTTAAACTTAACAAGTCTTGTAATTCCGAGATTTTCATAATTGCCTCACTACATAAAATATTTATGGATTCATAAGAGTTTCTATAATTTTCTCCATTTTTTTGCATATTGACAACACATTTATCAACTGTGATATTTCTACGCACTACATCTTCTGCAAAACATTTACAAGTTGGACTGCCACAAGAACCACAGTCAAGCCTAGGAAAAAATTTAAGTATTTCTTCAACCTCTGCATAAGCTTTAAATTTTTCAATTTGAGAGACTTCAAGCTCAAAAACAGGTACATACTCTAAATTTTTATCCCAAAACATATTTTTAGGGATAGTATTTTCAAGATGATTTAGAAAAACCGGCATAAGCCTTTTAAGCTTTAATTGTGCTATGTAAGGGGTTTACAGGGAAATCATAAGCAAATTTAATAGTATCTGATTTTAGTTATTTCTCAAACCGTTTTTATAAAGTATTACACAACAAGTAAACATAGCTTTATCTGATATAAGAATACATATTCCGTTTTTCTTTGTGAGTTTTATTGATAGTTCATCAGGCTTTTTGCCTCTTACATACACAACACAACGCATATTCATCATATCTGCTGTTCGTATAACTTATGGGTGTAAGCAAAATTGCTTGGTCTTTTACATAGGCAAGAACATCACTTGTCATATCACTGCTTCAAGCAGAAATAACTTCTTGTTCAAGGTCAATATCAGGGGTAATAATATCATCATTCAAAAGTTGGGCAATATCTTTAATTTTCATTTTTTTTGCTCCTTTGAATTTATTTGTAATTCGCCTTTATATATGTTCATTATATGCCATATTATATGCGTAAGCAATAGGTTTGCACTTATACAAAATAAACAATATTTATTTTATATAGGTATTTTTGCTTTTAAAAATTAGTGTAATATTTTATATATATTTTTTGTATAAAAGTTTTCAAGAAAATATGGAAATTTTAGTTAAATATTGTTATAATTAAATAAAAATAGAGTGTTTTAAGTGTCATTTTTTTAACAATATTTACAATTGTGATTAGATTAGGATATGGGCACATATTGATTATATGACACAAAACAGGGATAAAATACAGGAGGAAACCAAATGAAACGCATTTCAAAATTGCCTTTTAAAGGTACAGCAAAGCAAGAACAAGAACTGAAAAGCTGGCTTGCTGAAAACGGAAAAAAACCTGGTGCTGCAATGCCTGCATTACAAAAAGCACAGGAAATTTACGGATATTTGCCAATAGAAGTGCAGAGAATGGTTGCAGAAGGTGTTGGCAAACCATTGGAAGAGATTTATGGTATATCAACATTTTATGCGCAATTTTCTCTTACACCAAAGGGCAGATACAAAATTTCTGTCTGTCTTGGTACAGCCTGCTATGTTAAAGGCTCTGGAAAAATTCTTGAAAAACTGGAAAACAAGCTAGGTATTAAAAACGGAGAATGTACCCAAGACGGAGAATTTAGCCTAGACGCCACAAGATGTATCGGTGCTTGTGGTCTTGCACCAGTTTTTACAGTAAATGACGATGTTTATGGAAGAATAAAAGATGATGGCAGTGAGCTTGATGATATTTTAGCAAGATACAGAGGATAGATTATGAGGGAATTATCGTTAAATATTCTGGATATTGCTCAAAATTCAATTGTTGCAAAAGCAACTTTAATTGAAATTGAAGTAGATGTTGATAAAAGAGAATTTATTACTATAACTATTAAAGATAATGGAGTTGGAATGGATAAGGAAACATTAGAAAATGTTACAGACCCATTTTTTACATCAAGAAAAACAAGAAAAATTGGGTTGGGTGTTCCTTTATTCAAACAACTTGCAGAAATAACAGGTGGAATATTTGATATAAAATCAGAAGTTGGAAAAGGCACAACTGTAAAAGCAGTATTTGATACAACAAACATAGACTATACTCCACTGGGCGATGTGTGGGATACAGTGGCACTTTTAATTCAAATGAACGAAAATATAGATTTTGTATATACTGTCAAAAAAGACGGAAAGCAGTTTGTGTGCGATACAAGACAGCTTAAAGAAGTTATGGACGGTATGCCTTTGACAGATATTTCAGTTGTACAGTTTATAAAAGAATACATAAAAGAAAATCAAACAGAAATATTGAAAAGGAGTTATTGAGCTATGAAAAGTTTGCAGGAATTACAAGCTATTCGCGATAAAATGAAAGCAACAGTTAATACAAGAGATAATCAGAATTGCAATATGCGTATAGTTGTTGGTATGGCAACTTGTGGTATTGCAGCAGGAGCAAGACCTGTTCTCAATAAATTTAACGAAGAGATTTTAAAAAGAGATATTCAAGGTGTAATGGTTTCCCAAACAGGTTGTATAGGTGTATGTCAGTATGAGCCTATTGCAGAGATTTATGATGGAGATAAAAAAACAACATATGTTAAGCTTACACCTGAAAAAGTTGAAAGAATAGTAGCAGAACACATAATAGGAAAAACACCGGTTACAGAATTTGAAATTGGTGAAGTTAAAGAATAATGGAGGTATATTAAATGTTCAGAAGTCACATTATGGTTTGTGGCGGTACAGGGTGTACCTCATCAAACTCAGAAAAAATAATTGAAGCATTTAACAGAGAACTTGCAGAAAATGGACTTAATGAAGAAGTTAAAGTTATAAAAACAGGGTGTTTTGGGCTTTGTGCCTTAGGTCCAATTGTTGTTGTATATCCAGAGGCAACTTTTTATAGTATGGTTAAGCCGGAAGACGTTAAGGAAATTGTTGAAGAGCATTTGCTTAAAGGGCGTGTTGTAAAAAGATTACTTTATGATGAAACATCTCAAAATGATACTGTAACAAGCTTGAACGATACAGAGTTTTATAAACATCAAATGCGTATAGCGCTTAAAAACTGTGGCAGAATTGACCCTAATAATATTGACGAATACATAGGTTATAACGGTTATGAGGCACTGGGCAAGGTTCTTACTGAAATGACACCGGAGCAGGTTATACAAATTGTTCTTGATTCCGGTTTGCGTGGCCGTGGTGGCGGTGGTTTTCCAACGGGAAGAAAATGGTCACTTGCTGCAATGAATGACGCAGACCAAAAATATGTTTGCTGTAATGCTGACGAAGGTGACCCTGGTGCTTTTATGGATAGAAGCATTCTTGAAGGTGACCCTCACTCAGTAATTGAGGCTATGGCAATAGCAGGCTATGCAATTGGAGCAACAAAAGGCTATGTATATATTCGTGCAGAATATCCGATAGCAGTTCAAAGATTGCAAAAAGCTATTGATGATGCAAGAGAGTACGAACTTCTTGGAAAAAATATTTTTGATTCAGGCTTTGATTTTGACATAGATATAAAACTTGGTGCAGGTGCATTTGTTTGTGGCGAAGAAACTGCGCTTATGAACTCAATAGAAGGTAATCGAGGTGAACCAAGACCTCGTCCACCGTTTCCGGCACAAAAAGGTTTGTTTGGTAAACCGACAATTTTAAATAATGTTGAAACTTATGCAAACATACCACAGATAATTTTAAAAGGTCCAAAATGGTTTTCATCAATTGGTACAGAAAAATCAAAAGGTACAAAAGTATTTGCACTTGGCGGAAAGATAAAACATACAGGTCTTGTTGAAATTCCAATGGGTACAACATTAAGAACAGTTATTGAAGATATTGGCGGAGGTATTCCAAACGGTAAACAATTTAAAGCAGCCCAAACCGGCGGTCCTTCCGGTGGATGTATACCGGCAAGTCTTATAGATACACCGATAGATTATGATAATCTTATAGCTATTGGCTCTATGATGGGTTCAGGGGGGCTTATCATTATGGACGAGGACACTTGTATGGTTGACATTGCAAAATTCTTCCTTGAATTTACTGTTGAAGAATCTTGTGGCAAATGTACACCATGTCGTGTTGGCACAAAGAGATTGCTTGAACTGCTTAACAAAATAACAAGTGGCAATGGCACAATTGAAGACCTTGAAAAAATAGAAATATTGTCTAAGTTCATTAAAGAAAACAGTCAGTGTGGTCTGGGGCAAACTGCACCAAACCCAGTATTATCAACTCTTAGATATTTCCGTAATGAATATGTTGCACATATTGTCGATAAAAAATGTCCTGCCGGTGTATGTAAAAATTTGTTACAATACAGGATTGTTGAGGATAAATGCAGAGGTTGTACATTATGTAAGCGTCTATGTCCAGCCAGTGCTATCAGTGGTGAAGTTAGAAATCCACATTTTATTGATACATCTAAATGTGTTAAATGCGGTGCTTGTTTTGCAGGCTGTAAATTTGGCGCTATTGTTAAAGAGTAGGAGGGGCACAAAAGTATGAGTTTAGTTAATATTAAAATAAACGGTTTGCCTTGCCAAACAGAAGAAGGCACAACAGTGCTTCAAGCTGCAAGACAGCTTGGAATTGAAATTCCTACATTGTGCTATCTTAAAGATATAAACGAAATAGGTGCTTGCCGTATTTGTGTTGTAGAGGTTGTTGGACAGAAAAATCTTGCTCCGGCTTGTGTTACACCGGTTTGTGAAGGGATGGAGATTTTAACAAACAGCAAGAGAGTTTTTGAGGCAAGAAAACAAAATCTTGAACTTATTCTTTCAACACACAATAAAAGTTGTCTTACTTGTGTACGCAGCGGAAATTGTGAATTGCAGAAAATGTGTAAGGATTTTAAAGTTGAAAACGGAAATCTTTATGAAGGCGAAAAAATTCAATGGAAAATTGATGACAGTGCAATTCATATGATAAGAGATAATAACAAATGTCTTCTTTGTCGCAGATGTGTTGCAGTATGTAACAAAGTGCAGGCAATAGGCTGTATAGGTGCAAATGAGCGTGGGTTTGAAACACATATAGGCTGTGCTTATGAGCAAACACTTGGAGATTCCAGCTGTATTTCTTGTGGACAATGTATTGTAGTCTGTCCAACTGGCGCAATAGTGGAAAAAGATAATACACAGGAAATATGGGATGCATTGGATAACCCAAACAAATTTGTTGTTGTTCAGACAGCTCCATCTATTCGTGTAACTCTTGGTGAAGCATTTAATATGCCTATCGGTACAAATGTTGAAGGAAAAATGGTTGCAGCACTTAGAAGAATTGGCTTTAACAAGGTATTTGATACTGACTTTGCAGCTGACCTTACAATAATGGAGGAGGCAACAGAGTTTGTACATAGAGTTCAAGGAGGAGGTCCACTTCCACTTATAACATCTTGTTCACCTGGTTGGATAAAATACTGTGAAAGTTTCTACCCAGAGTTTATACCAAATCTTTCAAGCTGCAAGAGCCCCCAGCAGATGTTTGGTGCGATAACAAAAACATATTATGCAGAAAAAATGGGGATAGACCCAAAAGATATTTTTGTTGTTGGTGTTATGCCATGTACAGCTAAAAAGTTTGAAGTTGGTCGTGCTGACCAATGTGCAGCAGGAGAGAATATTCCTGATGTGGATGTTTCTATTACAACAAGAGAGCTTGCAAGAATGATAGAAAGAGCAGGTCTGGATTTTTGTAATCTTCCAGATGAAGATTTTGATTCTCCACTTGGATTATCAACAGGAGCAGGCACTATCTTTGGTGTAACCGGTGGCGTTATGGAGGCAGCTTTAAGAACTGCAACTGAATGGGTTACAGGCAAAGAACTTGAAAAAGTTGAGTTTGAAGAAGTTAGAGGTCTTCAAGGCGTAAAAACTGCATCATATAAAGTTGGAGATTTAAACATTAAAGTTGCAGTTGCATCAGGACTTAAAAATGCAAAAGAAGTTCTTGAAAGGGTTAAATCAGGCAAAGAAGATTATCAGTTTATAGAGATTATGGGTTGCCCTGGTGGTTGTATAAATGGTGGTGGACAGCCAATTCAACCGGCAAGTGTAAGAAATTTTGTAAATATTACAGAAAAACGAGCAAAGGCTCTCTATAATGATGACGAAAAAGATGTTATAAGAAAGAGCCATAAAAACCCTGATATTATAAAATTATATGAAGAATATCTGGGTCAGCCTGGCAGTGAAAAAGCACATCATATTTTGCATACAAGTTATGTGGAAAGACCTATAAGATATTAAGGCAAATAAAAAAGCGAAGGCTAAAAACCTTCGCTTTTTGTTTTTATTATAAAGTTATTTTAAGCATATCAATTAAAATGCCACAAAGAATTGCAGATATATAAACGATTGACATAACTTTAAAGTTTTCTTTTAAATTCTTGTTTACACGGAAAAGAATTACCCAGCCTATACCACTTGATGCAAGAAGACCGGCCATTGTTGTGCCAAGAGTGATTGTACCAGAGATATAAAGCTGTGTTATTATAACACTTGCTGCACAGTTTGGTATAAGACCAATAATACCTGCAACAATAGGGGCAAATATACCAGCGGATTGAACCATACTTGCAAAAGTGTCTTCACCAATAAGCTCAATTGCAAAGTTAAGTGCAAAAGTAACAAGCATAATAATTACTATAATATGAATAGTGTGGTGCAAAGCAGAAACAAATGGAGAACGATGTTTGCAGTTACAATGTTCATCGTGGCACATTGATTCAATATTAGAAATATTTACTGGTGAAGGTTTAAAGATAAGGTCTACTATAAAACCTACAATAATACCAAAAGCGGCTTTTAAAAGAACTATTGTAAGAACTTTTGATATGCTTGATTGTTGACTTATCATAATAGGAAGCATTTCATCACTAGTAGACAGATAAACTGCAACCAAAGTACCCATAGTTATAATTTTGCTGCCAAAAAGATTTGTTGCCATAGCAGAAAAACCGCATTGAGGAAATGCACCAAGAGCACCACCGATAAGTGGACCAACTTTGCCACTTTTTTCAATTATAGCAGAAGTTTTATTGTTCATTGAGTGCTCAATATATTCAAGAATTACAAAAACAACAAGAAGAAATGGTATAAGCTTTACTGTATCTATAATACTATGCTCAAAAGTGTGTATGATTAGATGTAACATTTTTTTTCCTTTCTATAATGACAATGTTAAACCCGATTAAATGTGGTTAAGTATTATATGATAAAAATATAAGGAAATTGTGTATAAAAAGTGAAACAGACAGCTATGATAAGCCGTCTGTTTAATATAAAAAATTATTTTACAATTTCGTATGGCCAATTTAAAATACCACCCAAGTCGTAAAGATGTGTGTAGCCAAGGTTGTAAAGAATTTCTGCGGCAGCTTTACTACGTACACCACTTCGGCAATAAAGCATTATTTCCTGAGATAAATCTGGTAAAAGCTCTGGAGCAAGTTCACGAATATTATCTAATGGAATTAAAACAGCGTTTTTAATATGTCCTAAATCGTATTCTTCTTGTCTTCTTACATCAACAAGAACAATATATGTGCTTATATCTTCAAGCATTACTTTTGCATTTTCCGGAGATATCTCCGTATACATATTTGTGTTTTTCATATAAAAGACTCCTTTATATCATTATATGTTGTATTAGAATTATTATCATGAATGTATTATTTTAGTATATGAAAAAGAAAAAAATATGTTAAATTTTAAAAAAAATAATATTTTTTAATAATCATATAAAAATACATATTAGATTATAATACATTCTTTTGAAAAATAATAGACAGTATCAAAAAAATTTTTTGATACTGTCTAATAATTTTACATTTTATTCAGCAAAAAAGCCAGATAAAATTTCATTTACAAGTTTTCCGTCTGCTTTTCCTTTTGTAAGAGGCATAAGGTTTTTCATAATTATGCCTTTGTCTTTTGCAGTTGGAGTTTGAAGAGAAAGACTTTCAAGAACAGATTTAATAACTGCTTTAATCTCAGCTTCATCCATTTGTTTTGGAAGATACACACTGTAATATTCAATTTTGTGTTTGCAGCTTTCAACCACTTCTTCATAACCAGCTGGTGCTGTGTCCATAGTTTCTTTAAGTTGTTTAACTTCTCTTTGAACAACTGCAATTTCTTCTTCTTCTGTCAAATCACTGCGTTTATCAATAGCCTTTGCTTTCAGTGCAGACAATAAAGCAGATAAAGCTTCTTTCTTTTCTGTATTGCGTTCTTTAAGAGCAGCCATCATTTCGCTGCGAACTTGGTCTATAAGTGCCATAATTTTATCCTCTTTTACTTTAATATTATTTTACATAGTATTTATTTAATGCATCAGCCTGTTTGTTAGGTGTCATAACAATTTCAGGAATCTGTACATTTTCAGGAAGGTTACAGATATAAGCAACAGTTTCAGCTATATCATTTGGTGTAAGAGATTCAATACCGGTATAAACAGCTTTTGCCTTGTTTTCATCACCACGATAACGAACAACACTGAAATCTGTTTCAACGATACCTGGTTCAATATTTGTAACTTTAACACGAGATTCCATTGTATCAATTCTAAGACCGTCACTAATATATCTTATAGCAGCTTTTGTTGCACAGTAAACTGCACCACCTGCGTAAGCTTCGTTACCGGCAACAGAACCCATATTGATAACAACGCCAGGAGCATTTCTCTGAATCATCTGAGGTACAACTGCTTTAATCATATAAAGAGTACCTTTTACATTTGTGTCAACAACTTCATCAAAGTCTTCAATGTTGTTTTCATAAAGTTTATCAGTGCCTCTTGCAAGACCTGCATTATTTACAAGAATATCAATATTTGCCCATTCTGTTGGCAATGAGTTAATTTTTCCCAAAACATCTTTAGAATTGCTAACATCCATAGTAAGTGCAAGAGCCTTTGCACCAAGAGCTTCAACTTCCATTTTTACTGCTTCAAGCATACCTTGTCTTCTGCCTGTAACAATAACATTAACGCCAAGTTTTGCAAGCTCTCTTGCACAAGAACGACCAATACCACTTGTTGCACCAGTAACAATAGCAATTCTTCCCGAGATACGACTTTCCATTTTAAAAAATCTCCTTTAGATTTATTTTTTAAACAGCATATTGCTGTTAATTTCGCTTATATTTTTTGCGCCACACATAGACATTACATCACGAAGTTCAGATTTAAGCTTATCAACATAAACTTGTATGCCTTCTGTGCCACCACCATAAGCGGCAGTAACAAATGGCCTTGCAATAACAACACCACTAGCACCAAGAGCCAATGCTCTAAACACATCAAGCCCACTTCTTATACCACCATCTACAAGAACTGTCATATGATTTCCCACAGCGTCAATAATTTCCGGCAAAACCTCAGCAGTTGCAGGTGTTCCGTCAAGAACTCTGCCACCATGATTTGATACAATAATTGCAGATGCTCCAGCTTTTTTTGCTTTTAAAGCACCTTTTACAGTCATAACACCTTTTACTATGAAAGGTACAGGGGAAAGCTTGATTATTTCTTCCAGTTGCTGAGCATTTTTTCCACCGGCAGGAGGTGTCATATTTTTTAGAAATGGCAATCCGGCAGCATCAATATCCATAGCTGCTGCAAAACAACCACTGTCTTTTACTAAATCGAATTTTTCTTTTATGGTTTCTATATTCCACGGTTTTATTGTTGGAACACCACAACCGTCATATTTTTTTATCATTTTTGCAGCAGACTCCATAACAAGAGGGTCCATTCCATCACCGGTAAATGCTGCAATACCTGCTTGTTTTGTACCACTTAAAAGAATATCGTTATATTCTAAATCTGTATATTTATCTCCATAATGCATTTTTACGGCACCAACTGGACCAGCAAATACAGGCAATTCAAATCTTTTTCCAAAAAGCTCAACTGAAATATCAATTTCGGAAGTTTCAAAAAGAGTATCCATGTTAACTCTTATTTCCTGCCATTTTTGCCAGTTTCTTGTGGCAACATCTCCGATACCTTTTGCACCGGGACCTGGAATTGTATTTTTACAGGCAATACCATTGCATATATAGCAAGCTTTGCAAAAAGGTCCAATACAATTTCTTGCATTATCACAAACTGCATTATAATTCATAAATCTGACCTCCAGATTATTCTGTCTATTTTATATAATAGCATTAAGAATTAAATATTTCAAATAATATAAAGAAATTAAAAAAATTATTTATAATAAAATATAAAAATATGCAAATAAGACAATAACAATTGATTTGCGTTGTTTATTATGATATATTTAGATAGCTTATTTAAGTATAATCTTACAGATATATTGTGTAAGTTGAATATAAATAAGTGACTAAAATTTAAAGTCATAATACTGTTTTGTATTGTGAGAAGAGAGGTATAAAAATGAAAAATAATAAAAAAAGATTATTATCTATGATTGGTATTATTGCTGTTGTTTTGGTTTTTGCAGTAGGATATTTTGCATTTAAACCACAAACTCAAAAGGGCAACAAGAATATCACTATTGAAGTTATTAACTCTGCTGAGGAAAGCATGGTGTATAATGTAAACACAGATGCTGAATTTTTAGGTGATGCATTTAAAGATGCAGAGGGGCTTGAAATTAAAGGCGAACAAGGACAATATGGTCTTATGATAACTTCTGTAAACGGAGAAGAGGCAATTTTTGAAGATACAGGTGCTTATTGGAGCATTAAAGTAAATGGCGAATATGGCATGTATGGTGCAGATTCTCAGCCAATTGCAGACGGAGATAAGTATCAGCTTGTTTACACAAAAGACTAAAAATTAAATATAGTTTTAAGGCATAAAAATAAGGTACAGCATAGTTTAGTTAGAAAACAGTGCTGTACCTTATTATTTATAAATATTAAATTTTTATTGTGGAAGTGCAAAGCCCTTCTTTTCACAAGAACGCTTAAACCATTTACCAAATTTATAGTAGAATATAAAGATGATAGCAGTTAAAGCCCATGATATTGGATAACCTAACATTGTCATTTCCAAAGTATGAGCAAATGGAACAACAGCAACAATCCATACAACACGGAACACACATATACCCATAACAGTGATAATTGTTGGTATAATACTGTCACCAACACCACGCATAGCACCAGAAAGATTTTCTATAAATACAAATGAGAAGTATGCAGGTGCCATTATTTTAACCATAATTGAGCCAATTCTGATAACTTCTGTGTCTTGGGTAAAGATACGGAAGAAAATATTGTAGAAAGATAAAAGCATTATTGTTAAAACAATGGAAGTTCCAAGAGCAATAAGATTGCAGGCTTTTACTGACTTTTTCATTCTGTCAAAGTTCTGTGCGCCAAAGTTTTGCCCAACAAATGTTGTTGTAACAATACCAAATGAACCCATTGTCATCCAGAATATAGCGTCTATTTTTCCGTAAGCTGTCCAAGCGGCAACTGTGTCTGTACCAAATGAGTTTATTGTGGACATAATTATTATGTTTGAAACAGAAAACATTACAGACTGCAAACCACTTGGAATACCAATTTTAAATATTTCGCCACACATTTCAAGGTTAATTTTTATTTTGTTAAATTCAAGCTTAATTTCTTCTGGCAAACCTTTAAGAGAAATAATAACAAGAATTGCACTTACAAGCTGAGCAATAATAGTTGCAATTGCAACACCTGCAACGCCCATATCCATAAATACAACAAATATAATGTCAAGAATAATGTTTACAATACTTGCAGTAATAAGGAAGTACAAAGGCTTTTTACTATCGCCCATAGCTCTTAATATACCACTACCTATGTTATATATAAGGTTAAATATAGAACCAAAGAAATATATACGAATATAAACAGATGCTTGTTGGAGAATATCATTAGGAGTATCCATTGCCTTTAAAAATGTTGGAGAGAATGGAATACCAACAGCCATAAGAATAATACCACCAAGAATTGCAATTGCAACAGAGGTGTGTAAAGCAGTATTTGTTTTTTCTATGTTTCGACTTCCGAAATATTGTGCAATTATAACACCGGCACCAGATGAAAGACCAACAAAAAAACCAACCATAAGGTTTATAATTGTTGAAGTTGGACCACCAACAGAAGCAAGGGCTTCTTTACCAACAAAATTACCAACAATTACTGCGTCAACAGTATTATATAATTGCTGAAAGAAAGTACCAAACCATATAGGCATAAAAAAAGTCATTATATTTTTATACAAATTACCTTCTAATATTTTGTTTTGTTCCATATAACCCTCCTTATTTTAAAATAAATAATTAAAAAAATGTTAAAATCATAAAAACTTTAATAGTTGAATGATAATACTTTTTTAGTTAAAGGTCAATAATAAATTTATACATATTTTAGATATTTTTAAATG
>JAHHUE010000114.1 GCA_020024155.1 Oscillospiraceae bacterium
CTCTTATATAGTTATTGAATTTCATATAGATTTTTTCATCTATAAATGATGCGTACTTGTGGTTTGTAAACTCCACATCGTTAATACTATCTGTTAATATTTTCATTTGATTACAAAGTTTTTCATTATTATACATTTCAAAAATATAGTAATACAAGTCACTTAAATCATAACCACATTTATAAGCTTTTTCTGATAATTCTTGATATATTTTAAATTCAGTATCAAACCTTGTTTTGCTAATATATATTTTTTTATCATTTAAAGCTTTATTATTATCTCTTGCTTTATCAATGGAAAGTTGAAACTTTTTAATAATGTATGTTCTCACACCATCAAACAATAAAGGGGAAACAATTATAGCTAAACTTAAAACATTTACTAATATTTCTTTTAAAGTGTTAACCACTGCGTTTTATATCTCCTTTTTTAACTTATTTATCTTTTGCACCAACTCTAACTTCTTTTTAGGTTGTTTTTCTGCTCTCGCTTGTTTTTCTAATCGTTCTATCTCTTTTTTTATTTTTTCTTTTTGGGTATCTTTTTGAATTTGCATATCAAGAGAATTTCCGTTTTCTAAATGCAAACCGCCAATTTGTACAATGATGTTTTCCCAAACTTTATCAAAATTCAAACCCTCTAAATGTATATTTAGTTCATTCAAAGGTTTCCATTCAGTTTGCAATAACTTAGAACGATATACTGCAAGTTTTGCCTCACTTTCATATTGAAGTACCATAATTAAATTTTGTGGTATCAAATTAGAAAGTGCAGTAATTGTTTTTTCACTATATTCTTTGTGTTTTAGCAATACAGACATTACAAAAAATGATTTAACATTATCTCCTGCAGAAATACTAATTTTAGACGGAGATACTTCATTTACGATTGTAATTCTTGATATATCTTTGTCTATTTTTTCTTTCTCAGCTGTATTCATTTTAAATTTTGCATAAATTGCTTTCTTAGGTAATTGTTTATTTAGTTCTGTTGCTTTTGGTAGTCCTAACATATAAAGTCTCCTAACTAACAACTAAGAAACAAATAAGTTCAAAATCATCAAGACCTTTTATTTCATCATCTATAAAACTAATTTGTCCTTCGTTTAAAAATGAATCAATATCACTTTCTTCCTTTACTTCAATAACAGAAGCTATGGCATCACCTAATAATTTTGAAAACTCTGACATATCATGTCCGTCTTTAGTTTCTTTGTTAAACTGTTTGCAGAGTTCATTATCCGGTTCTGTTTTCCCTTTACATAAAAATCGCATTTTATCAAGCATTTCTTTAGGGGATAGGTGGTTGCAGACGATATTGCCATCGCTGCTGATATAAACCATATAAAATGGATGTAGTCTATTTTGATTATAAATATTTACGCTATTAGAACGATTTTTTAATACATATATTACACCAGCAGGCATTTCTTCAGTTGCTTTTACAACAGCGTGTAAACCATATGGTGTTTTATCAATATCATCGTGATGCTTTATGTATTCCAATAAATCTAATCTGAAGTCATTAAGCCCTAAATCCATTATTGAGATACCAGTTGTCATATCCTCTATATCTACAACTTCATCTTGCAGCCTTTTTAATTGTGCTTTTCTATACTCTAGATCTGTCTTTTCTTCATTGCTAAGCAAGTTATCGTCACCTGTTGCTGTCATATCAACGATTTTCATTCTTGTTTCAACTTTAGCCTTTAAATTTATGTATTCATCTAGAGTAACATCAGGCCAAAAGTTTACAAGTTGAATATATTTATTTTTACTTCCAATGCGGTCAACACGACCAAATCTTTGAATAATTCTTACTGGATTCCAATGTATATCATAGTTGATTAAATAATCACAATCTTGCAAGTTTTGACCTTCTGAAATACAATCTGTTGCAATCAATAAATCAATTTCAGTTTTGTCATTAGGCATAAGCAATGCCTTATCTTTTGACATAGGAGAAAAACAAGTTAATACTGTGTTTAAATCATTTTTTAAACGAGGAACAGTAGTTTTTCCTTCAACCGAACCAGATACCATAGCAGTATTTAAGCCAAATTCTTTTTTAGCATATACGCTTATATTGTTATATAAATATTTAGCAGTATCAGCAAATGCAGTAAATATTATAATTTTCTTATTGCCTTCATTGATTGGATTTTCCATTTTGTTTTTTATAACTCTAAACAATTCTTGTAATTTAGAATCGTGTTCAGGCGTTATATCTCCAACCATCATAGTAAGCAGTTCTAATATTTCAACATCTTTTACAAGACTGTCTCTCCAAGATTTATAGTTCATATCACCAATTTCGATTTTAACTTTCTTACCAAATGAAAACAAATCATCAGAGTTACAGGCATAACATTTTGGCTTAAATAGTGCGAGGTGAGTATATGA
>JAHHUE010000115.1 GCA_020024155.1 Oscillospiraceae bacterium
TTAATTTTATTGATTGATATTTATTCATTATAATTTATTATTATACATATAATATATTTTAAATATCGAATAAAAAGAGCAAGTATTGTAATTTTTATAACACTTGCTCTTTTTATTTTAATGTCTGAACTGCGTTCTATCAACCATATTCTGTGCTACTGTATATGGGTCTTCTTCATATCTTTTTTTAGATTTTGGTGAATGGTAAATTCTTGTTCCATCTTCTGATTGTTCATTGTTTTGTCTTGGAAATGTTTCGTTTTGAACAACACTTGCTATTGTTTGAGACATCAAAATATTCAATTCATCATCAAATGTTGTTATACCTTTTAAATTATCTTTTTTAGTTTTATCTGGTTTTTTATTTCTTTTTTTATCTGCCATATAAAACACCTCCTTGTAACAAATATTATTTACTTTAAAATAAAATTTATTACACATATAATACTGTATAATATTTACATTTCTTATTATTTCAATTTATTAAATAACAGATATATAAGTATTATTATACATAATTTTCAACAACTGTTTACATATATTTGTTTTTTTTGTCAATTGATATAATTATTAATAACTTGTAAACTTATATTGTAACAAGCATCAATATAAGCTGGAAAATATGGTTCCAGTGTCTCTACGAGGTCGCCGTAAATGACCTCTGCTATTGATTATTATCGTTATATTATTTTATAGTGTAACGGTTTATCTTTAGGTGGAGACAGTGTATACTGTCTCTATTTTTTATTTAAAAATACGGGGGTTTTTATTAGTGGACAAATTTTTTAAAATTAGTGAACATGGCTCAAATGTAAAAACAGAAGTTATTGCTGGTCTCACAACTTTTATGACGATGGCGTACATTCTTATTGTTAATCCATCAACAATTTCCCAAGGTAACAGCCAGATTTTTAATGGTGTATTCTTTGCAACATGTATTGCATCTTTCATTGGCACATTTCTTATGGGTGTATATGCAAAAGCACCTTTGGCACAAGCTCCTGGCATGGGTTTAAATGCTTCTTTTGCATTTGCTATTATACCTGCAATGTCAGTTATTGTTGGTAATCCTGACCTTGACCAAATCACAGCATATCAAATGGCTCTTTCAGTAATCCTTCTTTCTGGTATATTGTTTATTATTATCACAGTTCTTGGATTGAGAGAAATGGTTGTAGATGCAATTCCTAGTTCAATCAAATTAGCAATAACTGGTGGTATAGGTCTTATGCTTGCTATGGTTGGTTTTAAAAATTCAGGATTATTTATTGCTGACGATGCTCTTATTATTAACTTTACAAATTTTAAAGATTTTTCAAATCCTGCTGTAAAAGGTGGCCTTTTATGCTTACTTGGACTTTTAATAATGACTGTACTTTATGCTCTTAAAGTTAAAGGTTCAATACTTATCAGTATTGTTGTTACAACAGTTTTAGGATACGCAACAGGCGTTTCTGTATTGCCAGAAAGTTTCTCTGTAAATCTTGCTGCACAAGCTTCTGACTTTGTTAATTATTCATTATTTAAAGTAAACTTTGACGCTTTTACTTATGGTGGTGTTTTCCAAGCTATTTCCACAATGATTGTTTTAATCATATCATTCTCACTTTCAGATATGTTTGATACTCTTGGTACAATCCTTGCTGTTTCAAAAGAAGGCAATCTTCTTGATGATAAAGGCAATGTTCCATTTATGAAAAAAGCTATGCTATCTGATGCTGTTGCAACAACAGTTGGTGCTTTAACTGGTACTTCAACAGTTACAACATTTATAGAATCTGCTGCTGGCATTGGAGAAGGTGCAAAAACAGGTCTTTCAAGTGTAGTTGTTGCATTTTTATTCCTTGCTTCAATCTTGCTTGCACCATTTATGCTTTTGGTTCCAGGTTATGCAACAGCACCTGCTCTTATATTTGTTGGTGCAATGATGCTTAAAAATATAGCTGAAATTGAATTTACAGATATTACTGTTGCTGTTCCTGCTTTGCTTACAATATTCCTTATGCCTATCACATCATCAATTGCAACTGGTATAGCATTTGGTATTATCAGTCATGTACTTATCAAATTATTTACAGGTAAAGCAAAAACAGTTAAACCACTCACATATATTCTTGCTATTTTATTTGTTTTAAAATTTGTATATGGTATATAAATGATTAAGAATACTTAAAGAATATAAATTCTTTAAGTATTCTTGTTTTTTAGCCAAAATTTATAAAACATTTACATTTTTTTAAAGTTGAAATTTATATTAGATTATTTAAAAATTAGTAATATCTGTATATAATTCTTCCACATATTATAATATAGATGAATATATAGATTAAAAATCAGATAAGTTTTGGAGAGTAGGAATTA
>JAHHUE010000116.1 GCA_020024155.1 Oscillospiraceae bacterium
CAAGAGGTCTGAGAGCGGTAAGCAATGGTGATAATCAAATTATATATTTTGCAGTTAAGCAGCAAGAACTTAATAAAGAATATAAAAATATTCTTGAAAAAGAAATTGATAATCGACCATCAAAATTAAGACCACTTCAGTTTATGATAGTAGGTCTTTTTATTTTCAGCATTTTATACTCAATGTTGGCAAGCATAGGGGAAATGATGCTAGAAATTATGTAGTTTTTAACCATTAAAATGGTTAAGTATAAATTTATATTATCATTACAAGGAGAAAAATTATGAAAACAATCGAAACAAAAATGAAAACATTAGCAGGTAAGGCTAAAAACACATTCTTCAAAATGAAAGAAGATGCAAAATCAAAAATCAACGATGTAAAAGGAGGTACTAACACAGTTGAAATTATAGTTTTAATTTTAATTGTTGTAGTTGTTGCTGCTGTTATTATGCTTCCTGCGATGAAAGAAACAATAGGAATGGGATTTAATGCAGTTAAAGACAAAATGAGCGATATAATTAACTTTATCGGGTAGATTTTTATGAAAAATATTTTAAAGAAAATATTATCAAAAAAAGGTGGAATTATCACTATTGATTCAATGATATGGGTAGTAATTTTTTTAGGTCTGTTACTTGGTGGAATGGAAGTATTTAGGCATATTCAAAGAATACAAGATACAAAATCCATAGCACAAAGTATAGCAAGACAAGTATCATTAAAAGGAGCTGTTGATAGTAATATTGACAGCTTCGTAAATGAACTAGAACAAGCCTATAATATGGATATTCAAGTTAAGGTAGATGGAAATTATATAGGTGGAAGCAAAAAGCTACAATTGGAAACACCTTTCACAGTTACGGTTACATATAATACTGACTTTAAGATAGGAATAATAAAACTGAAAGAGGGGATGGTGTATAGTGCAAAAGCAGTTGGCACAAGTGAAAAATATCATTAAAAGTAAAAAAGGTATGACAACAATATATCCAATGATTATTGTTAGCATATCTGTAGTTATATTTCTTTTTGTTTTTGAAGTGGTAAGAAAACAAGTAATATTATCAGGAATAAACGATAATGTTAGAGAAACAATTACAACTTGTGCTACAAGTAATATGTATGAAAGCTTTGGTGCAATCAGAGATAGCAAAGTTGGTGCATATATATCTGATGGTACAATATATCACGATGTAGTGGATATTTCAGCTTTTTATAATCAGTTTGCTACTTATTATGATTTACAAGCAGATGGTAAATCATTTATTAAAAATAAAAATGGTAATATGTATTTGCAAATTAGAGATATTTATATTCAAGTTGATAATTCATCAGGAACTTATTTGATTAAGTATAAAGTTGATATATCAAGCCAATTTTGGAAAAAAGAAATATATACATACAATATAAAACAAAAAGTCAGATATATGAAAAGATTTTGAGAAAGGAGTAGATTTATGTGAGCAGTAATTTAACTGATACAATAAAAGAAAACATTACAATTTTGGATTATTGTAATGAAAATAATATACCTTACAGAAAAGCTGGCAGATATTATCAGCTAATTGAAATGGATAGTTTGATGATTAAGCCTGATGGAAAATATTTTACAAGATATTCAACAGATGAAAGAGGAAGTGTTATAGATTTTGTTATGCTATATGACAATTTGGATAAAACAGAAGCAATAACAAAATTAAGATATATGCTGCCAAATTTTTCGTATGAAAGTAAAAAAGAATATAATCCAAAAACAAAAACTAAAGAAGTTGAAACAGAAAGAAGTATACAGTTTCCTGAACCATATAACGGAAAATATACTAGGTTATTCAGCTATTTAATAAACAATAGAAATATAAGTCCAACAGTAATAAAGGATTTAATATCACGCAAACTTATGTATGAGGAGGGAGAACATCATAATATTGTATGGACTGGTTATGATTATGACGGTAAAGCAAAATTCGGATGTAGGAGAGTTACAGTTGATAAAGAGCATTTACCGAAATTCTCTTTGAAAAAAGAAAATCAACAAAAAACAGGTGTTTTTTTATCGGAAGATAAAGGACACCTGTTTTTAGTTAATAAAAACTGTAATGATGAAGTTATACAAGATTTATTTATTAAAAATACTATAAATAGTGTATATGTATCAGATGAAAAATTTGTAACTCCAATATTGCTAAAGCAAACGGCAGAAATTTATATCACAGACGAAATAGAATTACCGAATGAAAGATATATTGTTCAAGAACCATTTACACGAGGAGATATTACCGGCAGTGATAAAAAAATAGGATGGTTTGTAAACAATAATTCTAGTTCGTTACTTGCATGTGAAGCACCAATTGATGC
>JAHHUE010000117.1 GCA_020024155.1 Oscillospiraceae bacterium
CAAAACCAGTTTATGTTAAAGGTGAAAACGGCAGAGTTCGTTGTAAATTCTGTGATGAATATATAGATTAGTATAAAAAAACAGTTCAGATAATCACTGAACTGTTTTTATTTATATTCCTGTGTAATAAATTTTAATATTGTTTTCTTGAAAGACAATGTCCATAAACTGTAAGTTGACATCACTGCCAGGGGACAGAGGATTAAAAACAATATATGATATATTGCACTCTTTGCAAATTTGTTTTACATCGTATTCTGATTTTGTTTGGTCAAATAAATCACACATTTTATAGTATTTATCATATACAATTCCACCATAATCACCCATATTAGATACAGCATATTTAAAGCTTTCGCAATATGCTTGTTTGCCGGATAATCCGGTATAAACATTAGATAATCCTTCTAAAGATTGTCCGGTATGCATTCTGTTTGTTGCAAATAATGTATCATTAGGCATATTATCGGACAACCATTTACAAGCGTTTTCCTCAGCACTGCTAAGAGGAATATGATATTGGTCATCAGAAGAACCTGAAATATATTTAGGTGCTGAATTAACAAGATAGATGCAAAATAAAATATTTGTTATAACACCTATTGAACATAATATTGGAATTGTAATTTTTAAAAATTTAATAAAAATACAAGAAATATTTTTGCAGTTTAATTTAGTATCAAATAATACAGATATAGATTCAACGAATAATAAACCCATACAAAATAAAGCAATATTTGCAAAATATATTTGACTGGAAGAATAATGCTCAAATATGTAAAAAGCTATAAATCCGCCACATATTGTTGAATGAATGAGCAATCTGTACAAGGATATATTTTTAATATTTATTAAATCATATGTTCCGATTATAATCCACATAATGAAAACAGCAGGAGACATAAATAATGACTGAATGATGTATAACAGTGGAAGTGTAAATTGCCATAATGAAGGAAATTTAACTGCTAAAAAATTCAAAATATTAGAAAAATAATAGGATTTTAAAGTTCCTGTTAATGAAAATGACATACTGGAGTTGGCTCCGGCTGAAAAATATAATATATACGTAAGTGAAAAGCCAACAGTAATAAATAAAAAGAATGATATTTTACCGATATTTACATTTAATTTTTTGAATTTTATAAATGAAATTATACAATAAACAATTGTGGATAAACAAAAGGATATGGATATAATTGCAGCTTGTGGACTTTTTGAAAAAGTTAACATATAAAAAGACAGACAAGCAGTAAAAAGTCCATAGATATTGATGTTTTTATCTGAACAAAAGAAAGTTTTGAATAGCAGAAAAAACGAAGATAAGCAAAAGAAAGCTGTTGCTTGACCATTTATATTGGAAATGGTATGAATAGTTATATTGTTTCCAAATCGGCTAAGACCGTTTTCTAAAATCTTATGGAGACTTGCACAACCAAGCCATAAAGGCATGGAAGCTGTGAGTACACCATATAGTTTTTTATTATTAGATAAATTCATACCGAGTTCAAAAAGGCAGCCGGTTAAAGCAATTGCAATAGGAAAATATCCGTAAAATGCAACTATGTCATAAGAGTTTACACCGCTTAACATGGAAATTCCTGAATGAATAAGTTCTGTCAGAAAATGATAACTGAGAGTTACACCGCTAACTCTCAAATCTGCAACAGGAAAGCCTTTATTGATGCTTTGCACATTTCCCAAATTCCAGAAAAAATCCTGACTTGGTATTATTTGTTCAACTTGAATAGGGTGAGCATATCTTACACTCCATAAAGAATTCAAAAAAACATATAAACTGCATATAACAAAAAGTAAAATGTTATTATTTATATAATGAAATATTTTATTTTTATTAAAACTTTTATTTTTTGATAAATTTAACAAAAACAGAATTGTCATTACTAAAACACAAATAGGCATTATTATATGAAAATGACTAAATGATGCAATCAATGATACAATTGAGAAAAAAGAAAGTCCAAGTGTAGAAATTAATGTAAACTCAATATTTTTATAATTATTTTTAAACAGTAGATTTTTTAGTACTATACCCGGAACAAAAATGCCGATAACAGAAGCTATAAATACATACACATCATAAAATATTTTGCCTCCACATTTAGAGTGAAAGTATAGTATAGTACATAAAAGAATGGTTGAAATAAAATAAAGAATGCATCTAAAATAACTGTTATTCATATAATATACCTCAGAAATTGGTTACTTGTAACATTTACATAGTAGCTGTTACGTATACCAAATATACAACATAACAAGCTAAAACAGACCAACCTTGCCATTTTTTGAATTTACTATGGAATAAAGTAGGTATAACTACAATAGCCATCA
>JAHHUE010000118.1 GCA_020024155.1 Oscillospiraceae bacterium
CTATAATTTCACAAATACAATCAAAGAATTTATACTCAATTTTTTTGCACATAATTTATTCCATACTTCAACTGATAAAATTTACCTAAAATAACGGAGATACGACAATTTGTCATATCTCCTTTTATTTTATTATAATTTTTAAACATATATTACATATCTAAATCATCGAACAATGAATATATATTTTTGCCGTTCTTTTTAGAATGGTATAATGCAATATCAGCCTCTTTATATAACTCTTCATATGACTGACCTCTGCAAAAAGTTACACCAATTGATGCTCCTATTTTTACGCTGTCATCATCATTTTCACATACAATATTTAACTCTTTCATCACTCGATTTAATATCAAATATATATCATTTTTGCAAGATAGAGATTCTATGAAAACTATATACTCATCTCCACCTAAACGACAAATAATATCTTCAGAGCGAAAACATTTTTTTAATTTTTTAGCAACAGTATGCAGCACCTCATCGCCTTCAGGATGTCCAAAAACATCATTTACCTGCTTAAAATTGTCTAAATCTAACAATATCATTGCAGCGTTTTTATGTCCTACACCTTTCTCCAATGCTTTTTTAATTAAAGTTTCACTTCCTAGACGATTATATAATTTTGTAACTGCATCTATCATAGATTCTTTTTGTACTTTTTCCAGCATCATCTGTTTATTGTACATATCTGTAATATCTATTCTTTGTAATAATACATAGCCTTTAGAAAGGTCAAATTGTTTAAATATGATAGATTTTTTTCTTATTTCTCCATTTTTATCAATTAAACTGCTGACAAAAGAAAATTCATATTCTTTTTCTAATTTTTCAAGAACATACTCTGGTCTCATCTGTTTTTTTACAAATTCTCTATCTTCTTCAGGAATATATTTATCTACATATTCAATCATATCCTGAGTATAGCTTGTAGTTTCTTGATTTGATGTACCATATTTATCTGTACTGCCCAAAAATCTAAAAGCCCAGTCGTTTTTTAAATCTAAAAAATAAAAATAATCGTTTGTGTTCTGAATATAACTCTTTAACATTGGATACAACTGTTCCTGTCTATCAATAAGCTCTATTAAGATATATGTACTTGTCTTTGATTTAGATGAAACTAAAATGGAAATCTTTATCCATTCATATCTAAATTTTTGTGCATTTAACTGCACTGTAATTGACTCCTTGCATCTTTCTTTCAAGCAATAGTTAATATTATCTTTTGATAAAAACTTTTCAAATTTTGACTTCTCTGAAATATCTATATAATCAGTGCATAGCTTGTCAACTAACTCAGATAATGTTAAATATTTGGAAGAAATTACCTTTTCAATATTTTCTTCATTATACTTTAATGATTGTACTATCTGTGTTTTTGTATCAAAATCAAATACTGCTGTTTGTTCATTTATAAGTGCATATAATAAATTTTCTTTTTCTTCTTTCAATGCTTCAAGATTGTATTCATTTTGCACATTTTTTGTTACAAATAGCAACTCATCAATACCGTTGATTTGTACCACATAAGCTGTTCCTCTTATCCACTCAAATCTTCCGTCTATTGTCATCGTTCTGAAATCAACACTTTTAGATATTTTATCCTTACACATCTCCTGTATACATTTATCAGAAAATAATTTTCTAACCTTATCTTTATCTTCTGGATATGCATTCTCATTTATCAAATCATATACAGTGCTATCTTCATCAATTTTTGCATATCGGTCACGCTTATATGCAATTTTCTGTATTTTTTTTGTTTCTATATCTAATGCAAATATTTCTTCATAAGCATTTGTTAAATACTCAGAATATTTGCTCATTTTATAATAATCAACAATATCATGTACATTATCAAGTTGTGTATTGCTCTTTACTTTTCTTGCTTTATATCTATGAGAGCCAATCAGTACTATTTTATTTTCTTCTTTGTCAAAAGATAATTTTCCGTCACAACGCACAATAGTCTTGCCTTTTTTAGGATGAATCCATACATATTCCACTTCTACTGGTCCATCCATAGTTATTAGTTTTTCTAATGCCTTATTAACATATGTAATATATGTAGGCTCTATTCTGTCATACCAATATTGATACAAGCTTTCTGGGTTCATGTGAGAATCCGTTTGTAATATAGTATGCATTTTTATATCACCATACATTTTAGGTGGCTCGTTTGGTGTTATCTCAATTTTCCATGTTCCTACATCAATATAATCAAGTATTTTTCTTCTTTCATGTCCACTTAAAACATATATGTTATCCATCATATTCAAAATAAAATTATCTCCTTGCTC
>JAHHUE010000119.1 GCA_020024155.1 Oscillospiraceae bacterium
TCTGGGTCTAAAATAATAATATCATCATTAGTAGATGCAGCAGTAAATTCGAGAATTTCTTTTGATAAAAAAGATTTACCTGAACCTGGAATACCAAGTACCCATGTGTTAGGATTTTGAAGATTTTCTTTATTTATCAATATTGGATTATGCGTAATCGTGTTTTGTCCATACCAAATACCACCTTTTTCTCTTATTTCTTGTGCTTTAAAAGGTATAGAAGTTGCAAGACTTTCTGTGATTAAAGTTCTGATAATATCTAAATTATTTATTCCAATCGGCAATACTTGTTTAATTCCTTGTAGTTGTCTGTAAGAAAAGAAAAGTGTTTCTATTTCGGCTCTGTTTTCACGAGCAATAGTTTTTATTGTCTCGGTGTCGTGATCTAACTCTTCTTTACTGTCCGCCAAATGAACAAGTGTAAATGTGCAGAATTTCATACGCTGATCTTTACTTGTTAAATCTCTTAGAAATTCAGCACATTGTTCTCTCTGTGTTTCCATTTCAGGAGGAATAATTGCAGACCAGTTATTATTCCTATTTTGAGATTGTTGCCATTTAGTAATATTTGTTGTAACACCAAGTAGCTTGTTTTGCACTTCTTTAATTGCTTCATCACGAGGAATAGAAATAATATCTATGGAGTACATTAAGTTTTTATTTATTTCACATAGTTCGGATACAAATTTTGTACTGAGCCAATTTGGCAAATCCCTAATATATACAACACGACCGTATTTATTGTCAAATTTGAAGTAATCATTATTGTATTTAACATTCCTTGGCACAATTTTATCTTTAAAAGAATGTCCTTTTTTCATAATATCATTTATATCAAAAGAAAATTCATCTTCGTGTCCATTGCGATAAAAATCATGAAGAATTTTCATTCGTTCGTTTACAGAGAGCTCTATCAATTTAGAACCCAGTGTAGCAAATCGAGAGCGAAGTTCTGATGAAATGCGCTTAAACAGAGCTCTTGCTTCAAGAATATTGTTTTTCGAAACAGTTATAGTGATATATTTCTCTTGAATTATCTCATCACTTTCTTTAACTTTAGATATAAGTAATTTATTGTAGTCGTCTACAAATTTATCTATATGTGAATTTTGATGTTTGAATAGTGATTCTTTTTCAAACAATGTTTTGTCTATTTTTCGATTGTTAATAGTAATTTTAGCCATTACTGAAGAATCAAAAGAATTAAGAATATCACTGTATTTTAATATAATGGATTCTTGTTCTTCGGCTGAAGATATCATAAAGTTAATATCTGAAAATTTATATGTTTTTGTAAAGTTTTTACCTATTTGAAAAATACCATCTTCATATACAACATCAATTGGTATTGTATCTTGTAAAGAGTGTGGAATCTTATATTTTTCCTTGTTCTGATTTGAGAGTTTTGTATAACTTTTTATCATGTTTTGTTGCCTCCTTAATATCTTTTTTAATAATATCTTTTGTCATTTCATAGTAAATGTTTATTGGTTTGCTAATCAGCTCTGCTTTGTTTAAAAAGAATGAATAAAAAGCTACTACAACAATCTTTTCGAATGTCATTCCTTGAAATGTAATAAAGCCCAATGCAGCAAATGGCAGGGATATCAAAATACATATCCACGATGTGAGCTCAGTACCTAATTGCTGATTAAACAGTAAATAAATAGTAGTTGCAATACCACATGCAGCTGCTGAAAATATAAATTGTCTTGATGATAAACCAAAAAAGATACTTTCTGTGTAATTTCTTATTTCGGTATTTATTTTTAGTTCCATTAAAATCTCCTTTCGTTAATTTATAACCCCATCATTTCTTTTACAACTCTGTCGCTCATTTTAATTGTTCCTACTAATATAAGCATATTAAATAGTATTTCACCTATATAGGTCCAAAGCATTGTTACTGCACTAGCTGCTGAATCAACTGCTGGTGGAGCAGATGAAAATGCTGAGAATATAACACATGCAAGTACAATAATTGCGCCTTCAAGGCATACACCAATGTAACTTTTTATGAAAGTAAAAGCTGTATTTTGTGTTCCTTCACCAGCCGCTGCTGCAAATGGAAGAGGAGAAATTGCAGTATAAAGATATAATTTAAAAAATCTTCCGTAAACCGTAAGAATCATAATAAACGAAAGAATAGTTATAAATAATCCACCAATTAAAGTTATTGCCCATAATGGTATTCCTTCAAAAAAGTTTACATCATTTACTGCATCTACAATTTCTTGTGGAACTGTAGC
>JAHHUE010000120.1 GCA_020024155.1 Oscillospiraceae bacterium
TATTTTACGAAAGTTAAAATCATATTATTACTTATAATTTTTATTTACTATTTTATACAAATCAAAATCATAATAAAAAATATATGGTATTGTTAACCATCATAAAACAATAAAAGAGTGTTTCAAAATATTTTGAAACACTCTTTTTAACTTTATCCTATTCTGCTATATATTGCTAATAGATAAAATAATATCATTTTAAACATTATATTTCTTTTATATTATTCTTATGCTAAAAAATCAGCAGTATATCTAATTTTCAATACTGCTGATTTTATTATAATCTTATGTAATTTTATTCTGGTATTATATCAAGTATAGCATTAACTGTACCAAATGCAGCATTATATATGTCTACATCACTGCATAAATCAGAATATTCAAATGGGTTTATCATAAAACCATACTCATTCAAAACACTTGGAGCTATATTGTTTCTCAAAACATAGAAATAACCGTATTCATATCCTCTGTTTTTTCTACCAGTAGCTTGAGATATTCTATCTGTCATTATTTCTGCCATATACTTACTTTTTTGTGAGAAATAATAAACTTCACATCCAGAATGTTTTTCGCCATCAACAATGTACTCCAAACTGTTATGGTGTTGAGAAATATACAAATCCGGCTTGATTTCTCCAATCATGTCTCTTCTATCCATCAATGTTGGAAAGCTATCATCAACTCTTGTCATATATACTGTTGCGCCAAATCTTTCAAGAATTTCTTTTGTTGCAATTGAAACAGCAAGATTTAAGTCTTTTTCGTATGGTCCTTCTACACCACCAACTGGAGGCGCACCTGTGTCATTTCCACCGTGTCCTGCATCCAACATAATTGTTACATCTTTTAATGGTTTATCACCCATCACTTTATGCGGAGATTTTTTAAGATAAATCTTTATAATATCTCCATTGTGATATTCTATATGATAACCCCAAAGCTCTTTTTCTCCATCTTTACTCAATGTTATAACAACATTTTTATCATCCTGTTTTAAAGTATATGCTGAGGAAAAAGCACTTTGTATACTTTCATCTGTCTCTTGATTATCATCTAATTCAAAATTATCAGATAAATCACAATTAAGCAATTTAATTTCTAATTTTTCTTCATCATCCGAAGATATAACAGCGGGTTTTCCTGTTATATCAAAAATAAGATATTCATTACCATCATCTAATTTTTCAAGATTTATTGCTGAAAGTTCAGGTTTTATATAATCTTCTTCATTTACCCACTCAACATTTTTTGCAAGAACATATCCACCGTTAGACAATTTATATGCCCATGTGTATTTTCCACTTCTCTTTGTTCTAACACTATCCTCAACTACAAGCTGTACATCAGCTTCAAGACCTTCAATAATTGCATCGTCTTCGTTTGGATTTGACAATACACTTGTCAAATGATTAAATGTTTTAACTATCTGTCCACTATCTGCTTTTTTTGTCTTATCCCATGGTATTTCAACTGTACCAGAATTTGATTTAGGATAAGATTTTTTTGTCACAACACGAGTTATGATATTTCCATTTTGAGATATTTCAATTCTGTTTTCTCCCTCAGCCAATTCTATAAACTTGCCAAATGTTCCATTGTGTGATACTTGCACTTCATTTCCATTTACATATACTGTTCCATCTGGCTCTGCTGAACCGGTTACAAAAATCCCCTTATAGTATGTAGTAATATCTTCTTTTGGATTTACAACTGAAAACTTATTATCTACTTTAAAATCAAATTTAGGAATTTCTTTTGAATTATCCATAGCGTTTTTATACAAACTTAAATCTTTATCGGGAGAAGTATAATCTGTAATAACAATACCGTCTAATTTAGAGAAGTTTGAAAGCACAAACAAATCTCCCAAAAAATTCTCATCATTATGATTAAGCAAAATGGTTTTTTCTGAAAAATCATTTTGTTTCATTTGATAATACTCTTTACCTGAAATATCATCAAATAAATATAAATTTGCTGCGTCAAGATTATTAACTTCTTGTGCATTATCGGTATTTGCTAATTTTAACCCAAAATAGTAGTTTTTATATTTTTTATGTACAGAAGATTTTATATTTTTTAAATTTTCATAATCTTCACTATAGTTTTCAATTAAAACACCTGCTGGTGAATACATTTTATTTATTTTAAAAATATATTCTGATAAATTTTGCTGAGAAATAGAG
>JAHHUE010000121.1 GCA_020024155.1 Oscillospiraceae bacterium
TTCTTTTTTATTAGAAATTTTTATTAACTTCTTTCTCTTTTCAGCTGCCACCAACTCAGTCCCCCGTGTCAGTGTTTTATATTATACACATTCTATCCCTCTTTGTCAACATTTTTTTAACCTTTTTTATTTTAATTTTTCTTGCATTGAAAAAATCTATTTTCTAATGTATATTATAAATATATACTATACATAAATTATGTACTATATTTATATAATAAACTTGTGTAAAAGAGGTAATCTATGCTTTTATGTGTAAATGTCAGCAACTCAGAAATTTTACTTGGTGTATTTAATGGCGATACACTTCAATTTAAAACAAAAATAAGTGCATTATCAGAAAAAACAGCATCGGAATATGCATACACTTTCAAATCAATTTTTGATTTATATAATTTTGACACCAAATCTATAAGTGGAATTATTATATCGTGTGTAGTACCATCTCTCACATCCACCATTCGAGATGCTTTTAGTTTTATATTTAAAGGAAAGATATATATAGTTGGTCCAAAACTAAAAAATGGGTTAAAAATCAAATCAGAAAATCCAAATCAAATAGGTTCAAGTCTTATATGCCAATCTGTTGCTTTGGCAGAAAAATATCCAATGCCTTGTCTGCTAATTTCTATGGGAACAGCTTTATCTATGTTTGCACTTGATAAAAACGGAACATTTATTGGTGGTTCAATACTTCCTGGAATAAAACTCAGTGCCAAAGCTTTAAGTGAGCACACAGCGTTATTGCCACAAATTGATTTATCCCAAAGTCCAAAAAGTGTTATTGGAACAAATACAGTACAAAATGTGCAGTCTGGTTTAATTATCGGCACAGCTTGCACAATTGACGGTATGATTAGCCGTTTCAAAGAAGAGCTTGGCGAAAATTTAACTTGCGTAGCAACTTGTGATATTTCAAAAGACATTTTATCAAATTGCAAAAGCGATATTATATATGATGAAAATCTTATTTTTGATGGATTAAAAATAATTTATAATAAAAATCATAGATAGCAGTTGTTTTTATTTATAAAGTGGTATATACTAAATTCGTACAAAAAGTACACATAAACAGCTTAACGCTGTACCCACTATTAGAGAGGGACGGCAGTAAAGGAGAAAATTTAATATGAAAAACAGAAAAACATTAAGAATGGCACAATTGTCTTTATTGATTGCCATTCTGCTTGTAATGGCTTACACACCTTTGGGATATTTTCGTACACCTGGTTTGGAAATATCATTTCTTATGGTTCCAGTGACAATTGCTGCTATTGTGCTTGGGCCAACAGCTGGTGCTATTCTTGGTCTTGTATTTGGACTTACAAGTTTTGGCACTTGTTTTGGCAGCAGTACATTTGGTGCAACACTTCTTGGTATAAGTGCTGTTAAGACATTCATTGTTTGTGTTATAGCTCGCACACTTGCCGGTTGGCTTGCTGGAATTGTTTTCAAATATACTAAAAAAATAAAATTTGGAATTGAAATCACCAGTATCGTTGCTCCACTTTTAAATACACTTTTCTTTATGGGTTCACTCGTTATGTTTTTCTATAACACAGAATTCATTCAAGGCATTGCATCTACACTTGGTGCTACAAATCCTATAAAATTTGTTCTTTTGTTTGTAGGTATCCAAGGCTTAATCGAAGCAATAATATGTTTCTTTGTAAGCTGTATAATAAGCAAAGCAGTCTGCAAATTTATAAATAAGTAATATATAATACCACTAAGATAAAAATCTTAGTGGTATTTTTTACAAATTTATTACCTCAAAAAACTTTTTAACTCTGTACAATATAATCAATATAATGAAACAGTTCTTGTTATAGCTTACAAACTAGACACTATACAACGCTGACCATATATTTATTATTGATAAATATATAACAAAAAAATTGCACTTTCGACAAACTGATAAAGAAAGCACATATATCAAAATTTCTCATCAAAGCATAAAAAGGCTATCAGCTGAAAAATCGGTATCAAAACTTGCTAAGAATATACTATAAAATTTTTGTACAATAAACCTTATACTGATTTTAATAAAATCAAATATTATAAACTACTTATTATTAAAATTTAATCTAATAGTCAAAAACTGTTAGGAAGAAAAACTCCTAGCAATTTTTCATATACATCAATATTTTAT
>JAHHUE010000122.1 GCA_020024155.1 Oscillospiraceae bacterium
CCTGCTTTTGTGGATGACATTTTAGAAATATAATCAACTGCTTTTTGCGGAAGTTTATTTGAAAGTGATTGTACTACTTTGTTTTTAAATATTTTATCTCCCCATTTACCGGCAACACCTCCAAAACTTTCTACTCCGGCAGTTATTACACCTGAGCCAACTGCTAAAGCTCCTGATATATCCGAATTATACCCTTTTGACAACGCATCTTGTCCTGCTTGAGCACCAGACATTCCACCCTGCATAGCAAGAAATGGTACACCAGTCATAACACTTGCACCTGCTGTAAGCCCCATATCTGCACCAGACCACAAACCTTCTGTTACAAATTTTCCAACAGCTCCCATATCTTTTGTCATTTCTTCTCTTGCTTGAGCTGTTATTTGTTTTTGTGCTTCTGTTGCATAACTATTTTTAGTTATATCAACATCTTTTGTAGCTTCTACCAATGCTTTGTCAAACGGTGTTCCGATACTTGTTTTTTGTATCAATTCATTACTTTTCTTCCAATACTCATCATACTCTTCTTTGTTTAAATTTTTCTTGGATAATAAATCTTTAAGTTCTTGTCTTGCATTCACTCTTTCTCTTGCATTTGCAACCATTTGATTTCCAACATAATCGCCTGTTTCTAACACTCTATCTGCAAATCCTATACCTTTAACAAAATTATCTATTTTTGTAAGTAATTTGTTTTCTGTATTTTTTTCAGAATTATTTTCATTATTTTGTTTTATGGTTTCATAGCTACTATTATTTACATTAGTAACACTAGGCTGTACATTTTGTTGTTGAAGTTCATTTTCTTTATTTAATCTATTTCTTTCCCATTGAGAAAATCTATCTTGATATATACTTAAATAATTAGGGGTGCTATTTTGCACCCCATATTTTTTATCAAGTTCATCCCTATACCGGTCCATTAAATCACGAACATTTGACATATAGTCACCTCTTATCTAATCCCCATTAAATATAAATATTCTGCAATATCTTCATCTGCAAATCCAGAATTTTTCATTTGACTATAAATATTTTCACTGGAATTTCCTGCATTAAGAAGTTTTACAGCATACTGATATCCTGCTGTTTTTCTTCTATCCGGAGTGTTATTCTTTGTTGACGAAGACCTACTCTTTACTACTGATGACCTTGCCGCTGCTTCAGCAGCTCTTCTTGCGTTATTCTCATCTGCCTGTGCTTTAAGCAAATTTATTTCATTTACTTTATTATTATAGTTTTGTAGTGCCGAAATATTTGCCTCAAGGAAATCATTATAAGCAGCTGTTTTTAATGCATCTCTATCTGATGCTGCCTCATCAATTGATGTTAATCTTTGTTGTTCAGTTTTCTGTCTATTGTTTGCATAATTTGCATTTAAATTCTGCAATGTCGTTTCTGACATTCCTCCGGAAACTCCTAAACTTTTTAAATTTTGAGGTAGCTGTCTTTCATTTTGCTTTTTTGAAATATATGCCTGTCGCAATATCTCATCTGTTCCGGAATTTATATTATCAACACGAGTGTTATATTGGTTTTCCGCTGCTTTTCTTTGTTCTTCTAACTGTTCTTGTCTCATTCTCTTTACTTCTTCATACTGTGCCTTTTGTGCTGCGAGCATTTCAGCATAAGGATTGTATGTTGGAACTTGAACTGGAGCTTGCACAATTGTATGTGAAACATTAGAAGCAGGATTTCTATGAGGTTGTGGCTTAGGTGGTTCTGGTGCATCTACCCATATACCAATTTCGCCCTTACTGTTTACAAATCCGTTATCGCTTGGAACCCAAACCTTTGGCATATATATCCCCCCTTGCTTATTTTATAAATTCATCAATATTAGATTTTTCTTCTGTTTTATCTTTCAGCATTGTGCAGAGTTTTACAAGGAATGGTGGAAGTGGTGCACCAATATCGTTAATATTTTCAAGCAAGCTGATAAGCTCATTAAACAATAACCAAAATACCACTGCTGCTGACACCAAACATTTAAAACCTATTGTTATTCCCATTGTTTCCCCTAAAATAATTACACAATAAT
>JAHHUE010000013.1 GCA_020024155.1 Oscillospiraceae bacterium
AAGCATCTGATATTCAGGAAATTAGCAATGCAGCAGAACAAATATCTTCTGTTGTTCAGAATAACTCTGATATAAGCGAAGAATTGTTTTCTCAAACATCACTTGTTAGTCAGTTCTGTTTGTCAATTGACTAAAAAATAGTATATTAACAATATACAAATATAAAAATAAATAAAACCACTAGCTCAATATTTTTTGCTAGTGGTTTTTATTTGAAAATTTAGATTTAAATATATAATTATTATTTAATATTATCAAAATATTCTTTTACAAAACTACTGTTCAAAGCAAATGTTCTGCTTGACAGATAAGACAAAATGTTATTTTTATTAATTTCTCCAAAACATAATTTATATGCACATAACATTTGACTTTTTAGCTTTTTAGAGGGGTTTCCATATTTTTTATCACCTAAAATAGGAGCTTTAAGATAACTTAAATGAGCGCGTATCTGATGAGTTCTACCTGTGATAAGAGTACATTCAATTAAATTGAATGTGTTTTTTTTATATAAAGTTTTGAAATTTGTTGTTATATTTTTACTATCAGCATTTATAGGGGATGAGGTGACAATAACTTTTTTTGTTTGCTTATTTCGTGTTAAAAAAGCGTTATATTCACCATCGATACTTTTATTGGTTATACAAATATATTTTTTTGAAAGTAAATTACGGCGTATGATATCATTCATATCTGATAAAGCTCTATGATTTTTTGCTGCTATAACAATTCCTTCGGTCCCTTGGTCTATTCTATTACATAAAGCAGGTGTAAAGGTATTTTCGTTTACAGACGAAAATTGATTTTTAGACGATAGATATGAAATAATTATATCAATAAGGTTATCCTCATTTTTATTATCTGAATGACATAGTAATCCTTGAGGTTTATTGACTAATATGATATTATAATCTTCAAAAACTATATTAAGTTGATTTTTATATTCTTTAATATTTTTTTCTTCAATAGTAAAAAATTCATCGTTTATATATAATTCTATTAAATCATCTGTATGAATCTTATAGTCAGCATCTTGCTTTTTACCATTTACTTTTATTCGCTTATTTCTAAAACTTTTATATAACATATTTTTTGGCATGGAAGGACATAGCTTTTCACAAAATCTGCTTAAACGAACACCATTATCATTTGTTGTTGCAATAAAACTTTTCATTTAAAAACCCACTTTTATTTTTTACTTAAATATTATATAATAAATAAGTATACACTAATTTTTATTGTGAGTAAATATTATATAAGGAATTATTTGATTAATGAATTTACATGAAGGGCATAGACAACGTCTAAAAGAGAGATTTATAAAAAATGGTTTAGAAGGCTTTGAGAACCATAATATTTTAGAGTTGCTATTGTTTTATTCCATTCCAAGAAATGACACAAATGAAATAGGTCACAAGTTATTAAATACATTTGGCAGTTTGTCAAATGTATTTGATGCATCTATTGAAGAATTATGCAAGGTTGATGGGATAGGTTTGCATAGCGCAACACTTATAAAACTTATACCAGATATATGTAGCATATATAATATCGATAAAACAGAAAATGTAAAAATTGTTAATTCAACGAACAAGGCAGGGGAGTTTTTTGTTCCAAGATTTATAGGTAAATTAAGTGAAGAAGTTCATATAATGTTGCTTGATGATAAAAAGAAAGTTATAAAATGTGAAATGATATCAAAGGGGACAGTAAATGCAAGTGCTATTTCTATCAGAAAAATTGCTTCAAGTGCACTTAATAATAATGCAACTGGTGTTATTATAGCTCATAATCATCCAGGTGGAGTAGCATTGCCATCAAGTAAAGATATTTTGACAACAAAAAGAATATTTAATGCATTAAATCTTATGGATATACAATTGTGTGACCATATTATTGTTGCTGATGGCGATTTTGTGTCTATGCTTGACAGTGGTATGTTTGAAAATTTTAAAATATAAAAAACGGTTGAATTAAGTTCAACCGTTTTAATTTTTATTTATTTTCAGAATAATCTTTTAATGATTTCAAAGCTTGGCCAGACATTGGAATTATAGCAATCATATTAAAAATAGTCATAAGTCCAACACCAATATCGCCTAAATCCCATACAAATGTGTATGTTGCAAGCCCACCAATGAAAAGCATGATAAGAGCAAATATGATATAGATAGTTTGAAATATTTTTTTATCTCCAAAAATGTAAGAAACATTAGAACGAGCGTAGAAGAGAATACCAAGGAATGTTGAAAAACTGAAAAGCCACAATGTTACAGTAATGAATATAACACCAATACTACCAAAATGATATTCCATTGCAATTTGCAATAATTCCATACCAGTAGCACCAGCAAGTAATTCAGAAGGTGCAAGCAACATAATCATTGCTGTACATGTACAAATTATAATGGTATCAATTATAACACCAAAAGATTGGAAAAGGCCAACTTTTGCAGGATGACTTGCATCTGCTGCCGCCGCTGCACAAGGTGCAGAACCACTGCCAGCTTCGTTTGAGAATAGTCCACGCTTAACACCATTCATAAGTGCTGCACCAAATCCACCTGCAACAACTTGTCTAACACCAAAAGCTTCTTCAAAAATTCTAACCATTACAGAAGGTAAAATATCAAAGTTTTTGATAATAACAAATATAGCTATTGCAAAGTAAGAAACTGCCATAATAGGAACTATAATATCTAAAACTTTAACGGTTGAATTTTTTTTAATTAAAATTATTCCTGATGTTATAACAAGAATGACTGTTGAAACGATAGGCTTGATATTGAAAGCTGCTTGGAAAGAAGAGGATACGGAATTGCTGATAACTTGACTTACACCACCCCAACATAGTAAACCAGATATTGCAAATAATATAGCTAATACACTTTTCTTTTTGCCTTTTCCAAAAAAAGAGTGTATGTAGTATGCTGGACCACCACGGTATCCACCATAGATAGGGTCTTTTTCTTTATATAATTGAGCAAGAGTTGCTTCTACAAATGCAGTAGATGAGCCAATTAAAGCTGTTATCCACATCCAAAAAACTGCGCCGGCACCACCTGCGGAAATTGCCGCAACAACACCAACCATATTACCCATACCAACTCTTGTTGCTGTTGACAAAATCAAAGTTTGAAAACCGGAAATTGTACCACTTTTTGCATTATCCTTATTTTTGGATATTCTTATCATTTCTGGAAACATTCTAATTGGAAGAAAATTTGTTTTTATAGTAAAAAATATACCAGCAGGTATCAATATTAGTACTAATAAAGAAAAACCTATTGATGAGCCATTAGGTAAAGGAATTGTAAATAAATCTCCCCATAATAAATTGTAGATAAAACTAATAATTTTCATTTTTATATACCTCTTGCGTTAATTTGATTATAAGTATATAATACAAACTATCATTTGTCTAATTTATAGTTTTTATAAAATACATTTAATTTTTAAATGAAGGTGATTTTTATGGATTTACAAAGTTTAAGCATATTTATACAAGTTGCAGAGCTTAGCAGTTTTACAAAAGCAGGAGAAAAACTGGGGTACTCTCAACCTACTGTTTCTTTTCAAATAAAACAATTGGAAAATGAACTAGGGGTTCAGCTTTTTGATAGAGTTGGACATACAATAAAATTGACAGACGCAGGCAGAGATGCACTTGGATATGCACAGCAAATATGTCATACAAGTCAAGAAATGTTGTTGGGTAAAAAAGGTAGAGAAAATATATCTGGTATAGTCAGGCTTGCAATGGCAGACTCATTATGTATGCCATTAGTAGCAAATAAGTTTTCAGAGTTTAGAGAAAAGTATCCAAATATATCACTTAAAGTGGAAGCAGCCGGAACATATAAACTATTTAAATTGTTAGAGCAAAACGAAACTGATATTATCTGTACATTAGATAGTCGTACATATAATACAAATTATGTTGTTGTAAATGAAGAAATGATAGGAGCTAATTTTGTTGCATCTATTGATAATGAATTAGCCCAAAAAGACATTGTAACAATAGATGATTTATTAACTCAATCATTTATACTTACAGAAAAAGGAATGAGCTATCGCAGACTATTGGATGAAAATTTAGCAAAATATTCCATTGAATTACATCCAATTTTTGAAAATAGTAGCCCTGATATTCTTTGTCATCTTGTAGAACAAAATTTGGGAATTTCATTTTTACCAGATTATGTTACACAAAAATCTATAAAGGAAGGAAAAATTTTAAAATTAAATGTAGAAAATTTTGAAATAGATATTTATAAACAAATACTTTATCATAAAGATAAATGGGTTTCTGCACCTATGAAAGCAACTTTAAACCACTTGTCTGATATAAAACTTATATAATACATTATTATATAATAGATTTATCATAAATTTTTATTAGTAGTAATTTTACAAAATTATTACAAAATATTATAGATAGAATATTTTAATTTTTCTATAGTTATGTTATAATATAATATTGCAAAATTATTATTTAGTTAAGAAAGGATGTGTGTTATGGCAGAAAGATTCAAATTGGTAAGTGATTATAGGCCAATGGGTGACCAACCTAAAGCTATTGAATCTATTTCAGATGGAATAGAAAAAGGTTTAAAATCGCAGACGATTCTTGGTGCAACTGGTACAGGTAAAACTTATGTTATGGCACAGATTATTGAAAAAATAAACCGACCAACATTGGTTCTTGCACATAACAAAACTTTGGCAGCACAATTATGTACAGAGTTTAGAGAGTTATTTCCGGATAATGCAGTTGAATATTTTGTATCATATTACGATTATTATCAACCAGAAGCGTATATTCCTGCAAAAGATGTTTATATAGAAAAAGACAGTGCAATAAATGAAGAGATAGATAGATTAAGACATAGTGCAACAGCAAGTCTTTCAGAAAGACGAGATGTTATAATTGTAGCAAGTGTATCTTGTATATACTCGCTTGGTGACCCTATTGACTATCGTGAAATGGTAATTTCTTTACGACAAGGTATGCAAAAAGATAGGGACCAATTGATGAAAGAATTGGTTAAGCTTCAATATGAACGCAATGATATGAACTTTATACGAAATAAATTTCGTGTAAGAGGAGATGTTGTGGAGGTTTATCCTGCATATAGCCATGAAACTGCTTTTAGAATAGAATTTTTTGGTGATGAAATAGACCGTATAAGAGAAATAAATTATCTTACAGGAGAAGTAAAAAATACTGTAAGCCATGTTGCGATTTTTCCGGCAAGCCATTATATTATTTCAGATGAAAAGCTAAAAAAAGCACTTGAAAGAATTCAAGATGAGATGGATTGTCAGGTTAAAGAATTTACAAAAGAAGGAAAATTGATTGAAGCACAGCGTATTGCACAAAGAACAATGTATGATATGGAAATGCTTCAAGAAGTTGGCATTTGTAAAGGTGTAGAAAACTATTCATCTATTTTTGCAGGAAGAAAACCAGGGGAAACAGGTACAACTTTGCTAGACTATTTTCCAGAAGATTTTGTATTGTTTATAGATGAATCTCATGTAACAATACCACAAGTCGGTGCAATGTATGGCGGAGATTTTGCAAGAAAGAAAAATCTTATTGAATTTGGATTTAGATTGCCAAGTGCTTACGATAACAGACCGTTAAAATTCGAGGAGTTTGAACAAAAGCTTAATCAAACAGTTTTTGTAAGTGCAACTCCTGGTAAGTATGAGAAAGAACATAGTGAAAATACTACGGAACTTATTATCAGACCAACAGGTCTTGTTGACCCAGAGATAACTGTAAAGCCGGTTGAAGGTCAAATTGAAGATTTGCTTGATGAAATTCATACAAGAATCGATAGAAAAGAAAGAGTTTTGGTTACAACTCTTACTAAGAAAATGGCAGAAGACTTAACTGAATATCTTCAAAGTAAAAAAATTAAAGTAAAATATATGCACCATGAAGTCGATACATTTGAAAGAATGGAACTTATAAGAGATTTGAGAACTGGTGCAATAGATGTTTTAATAGGTATTAACTTGTTGAGAGAAGGTTTGGATATGCCGGAAGTTAGTCTTGTGGCTATTCTTGATGCTGATAAAGAAGGCTTTTTGAGAAGTGAAACAAGTTTGATACAGACAATTGGTCGTGCAGCAAGAAATGCAAACGGACAAGTTATTATGTATGCAGATTCTGTTACAAAATCTATGGAAAAAGCAATAACAGAGACATACAGAAGAAGAGAAAAACAACTTAAATATAATGAAGAAAATGGAATTATACCTCAAACTATAAAGAAAGATATAAGGGGTATAATAGAAATATCTTCTAAAGATGATGATTTGGATAAAAAGCGTACAAACAGAATGTCAAAGGCAGAAAAAGAAAAGTTGATAGAAAAACTTACAAAAGAAATGAAAGAAGCTGCAAAAATTCTAGATTTCGAGCATGCTGCGTTTGTGCGTGATAGAATTGAAAAGTTGAGGAATTCAAAATAGGAGAAAAAATTGAACGATAAGATAATTATAAAAGGGGCAAAAGAGAATAATCTTAAAAATATAGATGTTACATTGCCTAGAAATAAAATGATTGTTATGACTGGGCTTTCAGGTTCAGGCAAAAGTAGTCTTGCGTTTGATACAATTTATGCTGATGGACAGAGAAGATATATGGAAAGTCTATCTTCTTACGCAAGGCAGTTTTTGGGTCAAATGGAAAAACCAAATGTGGAATCCATAGAAGGATTATCTCCGGCAATTTCTATTGACCAAAAAACAACAAGCAAAAACCCTCGTTCCACTGTTGGTACAGTTACAGAAATATATGACTATCTTAGATTGCTATACGCAAGAATAGGTATTCCACACTGTCCGATTTGTGGCAAAGAAATAAAACAGCAAACAGTTGACCAAATGGTTGATTCTGTTATGACTTTATCAGAAGGAACAAAAATACAAGTTCTTGCACCGGTTGTACGAGCTCAAAAAGGTATGCATATTAGAGAATTTGATGCTGCAAGAAAACAAGGGTTTGTAAGAGTTCGTGTTGATGGAAATATATATGACCTTGATGAAGATATTTCTTTAGAAAAAAATAAAAAACACGATATAGATGTTGTTGTTGATAGACTTGTTATAAGAGAAGATATAGCGTCCCGATTAACAAGCAGTATAGAAACAGCTCTATCAATAACAGATAAAGGTGTTGTTATTGATGTTTTAGATGGAGAAGAGCTTTATTTTTCACAAAGTTTTGCTTGTCCGGAACATGGTATCAGTATAGGTGAGCTTGAACCTAGAATGTTTTCTTTTAATAATCCTTTTGGTGCTTGCGAAAAATGTACAGGTCTTGGCGAGTTTTTGCGTATTGACCCAGATATGATAATTCCTAATAAGAAACTTTCTATTGAAGAAGGTGCTATAAAAGCTAGTGGTTGGTATTATGCAGAAGGTTCTGTATCAGAAATGTACTATAAAGGGCTAGCTAAAGAATATGGATTTACTTTATCTACACCAATAAAAGATTTATCAAAAGAAGCTGTTAATGCTATACTTTATGGTACAAATGGTAAAAAACTGGAATTGCAAAGACAAAGCGATAAAGGTGTAACAAAATATACAACAGATTTTGAAGGTGTTATCAACAACCTTGAACGCAGATTTAAAGAAACAAATTCCAACTGGATAAAAGAAGAAATTTCCAGGGTAATGAATGGCATTGAATGTCCTGAGTGTCATGGAGACAGATTGAAACCAATAATTCTTGCAGTTACTGTTGGTGGAATAAATATAAGTCAGTTTACAAAAATGTCAGTTAGAGATGCTATTGACTTTATAGATAATTTAAAATTATCCATTCAGGAAGAGCTTATAGCACATTCAATATTAAAAGAAGTAAAAGAACGACTTTCATTCCTTAAAAGTGTTGGATTGGAATATCTTACATTGGCAAGGTCTGCCTCCACACTTTCCGGTGGCGAAAGTCAAAGAATTCGTCTTGCAACTCAAATAGGTTCATCTCTCACAGGTGTTTTATATGTTTTGGATGAACCAAGTATTGGTTTGCACCAAAGAGATAATGAAAAACTTATTGAAACACTAAAACATCTAAGAGATTTAGGCAATACACTTATTGTTGTTGAACACGATGAAGATACAATCAGAAGTGCAGACCATATTGTTGATATAGGTCCGGGTGCTGGTGTTCATGGTGGAACAGTTGTTGCTCAAGGTACACTTGAAGATATAGAAAACTGTGATGAAAGTTTAACAGGACAATATCTTAGTGGTAAAAAAGTTATAGAAATACCAGAACATACAAGAGAAGGAAATGGCAAGTTTATAGAAATTATAGGGGCAAGACATAATAATCTTAAAAATATTGATGTTAAAATACCTCTTGGTAAAATGGTTTGTGTGACTGGTGTTTCCGGCAGCGGTAAATCATCTTTGATAAATGAAATTTTTTATAAAAAAGCTGCAAATGTTCTTAATGGTTCAAAGGTTAAGCCTGGTGTACATGATGATGTTATTGGGTTTGAAAATATAGACAAAGTTATTGGTATAGACCAAAGTGCAATAGGAAGAACACCAAGAAGTAACCCTGCAACTTATACAGGTGTGTTTACAGATATTCGCACTCTTTTTGCACAAACACAGGATGCAAAAATGCGTGGTTATCAAGCTGGCAGATTTTCATTTAATGTAAAAGGTGGTAGATGTGAAGCTTGTGAAGGTGATGGTATTTTAAAAATTGAAATGCACTTTTTGCCTGATATATATGTTCCTTGTGATGTCTGCAAAGGAAAAAGATACAACCGTGAAACTCTTGAAGTAAAGTACAAGGACAAAAATATCAGTGACGTACTTGAAATGACAGTTGAACAAGCAATGGCTTTTTTTGAAAACCAACCTAAAATTTATAGAAAAATCAAGACGCTTTATGATGTTGGTCTTGGATATATAAAACTTGGACAAAGTGCAACAACACTTTCTGGTGGTGAAGCACAAAGGGTTAAACTTGCTTTGGAACTTTCAAAGATACAGACTGGTAACACATTGTATATTCTTGACGAACCAACAACCGGTTTGCACACAGCAGATGTTCATAAACTTATTGAAGTTTTGCAAAAACTTGTTGATTCAGGCAATACTGTTGTTGTAATTGAACATAACCTTGACCTTATTAAAGTGTGTGACCATATTATTGATATTGGTCCAGAAGGTGGGGATAAAGGTGGTATGATAGTTGCCGAGGGTACTCCAAAAGAAATTACTCAAGTTGAAAAATCATATACCGGTAAATTTCTTAAAAAATATTTTGAATAAGGAGAAAATATTTGAACTATACAGGAAAACTTAAACAGACTGTGACTGAAAAGTTTGAATATATACCAAAAGCTAATGTACAGACTTTTGGGTGTGTTCAGAATGAAAATGATTCTGAAAAAATAAGAGGTATACTTGCTCAAAGTGGTTATGAAATAAGTGATAACTTTGAAGTGAGTGATATAGTAATATTCAATACTTGTGCTATAAGAGAAAATGCAGAATTAAAAATATTTGGGAATATAGGCAAGCTTAAAGCTTTAAAAGCTGAAAATCCTAATATGATTGTAGCTGTATGTGGTTGTATGGTTATGCAGCCACATATAGTTGAAAAAATTAAAAAAAGCTATCCATTTGTTGATATTGTTTTTGGCGTTAATTCCATTGAAGATTTACCACATATAGTGTATAATTGGTATGTTAATAATAAAAGACAGGTTTCTAACCCAGAAGTGAAAACTGAGATTGTAGAAGATATTCCTGTTTACAGAGAAAGTAAATCAAAAGCAACTATCTCAATTATGTATGGTTGTGATAATTTCTGCTCATATTGTATTGTGCCTTATGTTAGAGGAAGAGAACGCTCAAGAAAGCCGGCAGATATTCTTGAAGAGTTTACTCAGCTTGTAAATGAAGGTTATAAAGATATAACTCTTTTGGGGCAGAATGTTGATAGCTATGGCAAAAACCTTGATGAAAATATTGATTTTGCAGATTTGCTAAATATGCTTTGCAAAGTTGAAGGCGATTATGTACTTCACTTTATGTCAAGTCATCCAAAGGACATAACTAAAAAAGTTATTGACACAATAAGAGATAATCCAAAAATATCAAGACAAATTCATTTACCGGTTCAATCAGGTAATGACAGAATTTTATCTCTTATGAACAGAAGATATACCGTACAACAATATAAAGATATTATAAATTATGCCAAAGAGCAGATACCTGATGTTGGTTTTTCAAGTGATATTATTGTTGGGTTTCCTGGAGAGACTTTTGAAGAGTATTTAGACACTGAAAATCTTGTAAAGGAAATTAACTTTACACAACTTTTCACCTTTATTTACTCAAAAAGAACAGGGACAAAAGCTGCAACAATGGAAGATGATACTTCACATAAAGAAAAATCAGAAAGATTAAACAGACTTGTAAAAATACAGCAAGATATATTCTTTGAGTATCTCAATAGCTTTAAAGGTCAAACAGTTAGAGCACTTGTAGAGGAAAGAAAAGGTAATACATACTCTGCTAGAATGGCAAATACACTTGTTGTACATTTTGAAAGCGACAAAGAAAACCTTATGGATGAATTTGTCAAATTGAAAGTTACTGGTAAAAAGGGAACTGTGTTAACAGCAGACCTTATTATAAATTAAAATTAGAAAAAAGAGGAATTTTTAAAATGGCATTTGATTTTATTACAGAATTCAAAAAACTTTGTGCACAACTCCAAAAAGAAGATGTTATTGTTTATCTTGAACAAGCAAAAAATATGACAGATAAAGACCAAGAACTTCAGGACCTTATCGGAAAATTTAATCTTACAAGATATAACCTTACAACAGAACTTACAAAATCTGATAAAAACGAAGAACTTGTTGCAAAACTTGATGCAGAACTTAATGATTTGTATGAACAGGTTATGTCAAACGAAAATATGGTTGCGTACAATGAAGCAAGAGAAGAAGTTGACCGTCTTACAAAATACATTCAGGCTATCATCACAGAAACAGTTAACGGTGGTGACCCAATGACAGTAGAACTTCCAACAGAAAGCTGTTCAGGCAGTTGCTCATCTTGTTCAGGTTGTCACTAATCTATAATAAATTCATATTAAAATAAAAAGGGTTGGTCAGTAACGGCCAACCCAAAATTAAATTTACAAAAGGACGGTTTAAATTGTGGCTAAGCTTTCTCCAATGATGCAACAATATTTTGATATAAAAAACAAACATAAAGACCATATTGTGTTTTTTCGTTTAGGAGATTTTTATGAAATGTTTTTTGATGATGCAATTCTTGCATCAAAAGAACTTGACTTAACTCTTACAGGCAGAGATTGTGGACAAGAAGAAAGAGCTCCTATGTGTGGTATACCCTATCATAGCAGTGAAGCTTATATACAGCGTCTGCTTGAAAAAGGATATAAAGTTGCAATATGCGAACAGACAGAACAACCACAAAAAGGAAAAGCTTTAGTAAACCGTGATGTAATCAGAGTTGTAACACCAGGTACAATTCTTGAAAATAGTATGTTATCAGAAGATAAGAACAACTATATTTCAAGTATATATATTGATGATAAAAATAGTTTTAGTATATGCTTTTGTGATATTTCAACTGGTAATATGCACACAACAAACATTTGTTCTGAAAATACACAGAATGATGTTCAAGCAGAATTATACAAATATAATCCAAGAGAAATCATAGTAAATTCTGTTATTTTAAATTATAAATGGTTAACAGAGTACATAAAAAATATAATTAAATGTTCTGTTGAACTTATTTCAGATGATGAATATGATTTTGAAAAATCAAATACTGTTGTAAAAAATCAATTTGAAGGTTCAGAATTTGATGAAAATATGACACATTGCTTGTGGCAGCTTATTGATTATCTTAGCAAAACACAAAAAGTTGGCGTAGAAAATATTTCTCAAATTGAAAGTTATGAGCAAACAAACTTTATGAAACTTTCCTACACAACAACAAGCAATTTGGAATTATTTGAAACTATAAGAAGTAAAGAGAAAAAAGGAAGTCTTTTGTGGACTCTTGATAACACAAAAACTTCGTTTGGCAAAAGGATGATGAGACAAGTTGTTGCATCACCACTTATGAATAAGGGGGCGATAGATGCAAGACTTGATTGCGTAGATTTTTTAAATAAAAATGTTGTTACAAGAATTGAAATTCAAAACTTTCTCAAAAATATACAAGATATGGAACGCCTTTGTTCTCGTGCTTCATTTGGCAATGCAAGCCCAAGAGATGTATTTTCCTTATCTGTTTCTTTAAAATCTTTGCATCCTTTAAAAAATCTGTTGTCAAAATGTGATAATCCACTTATGCAATCACTTAATAATGACATAAATCCTCTTACAGACTTATGTGATATACTTGATAAAGCAGTTGTGGAAAATCCTCCGGCTACAACTAAAGACGGAAATATTATTAAATCAGGCTATATTGATGAAATTGACCGTTTAAGACATCTTGTTAATGACAGTATGGAAATACTTGCAGATATAGAAAACCGTCTTAAAGAAGAAACCGGAATTAAAAATCTTAAAGTTGGATATAACCGAGTATTCGGATACTATATAGAAGTTACAAGGTCTTATCTTGACCTTGTGCCTGACACATTTATAAGAAAACAAACTCTTGCGGGAGCTGAGAGATTTATAACAGAAGAACTTAAAAATCTTGAACAAGAGATACTTTCTGCAAACGATAAACTTTTAAGTCTTGAAAAAGAAACATTTAACGATTTATTAAGAAAAATAAGCGATAACTCAAAAGAGATTTTGTTAACTACAAAAGCTTTATCTTATGTAGATGTTATGTGTTCTTTTTCAGAAATCAGCATAAAAAATAACTATGTAAAACCAACAATAACAGAAGATGATACACTTATTATTAAAGATGGTCGTCATCCTGTTGTTGAAGCAATGCTTAAAGATGATATATTTATCCCAAATGATACTGTTTTAGATTGTAATCAAAATCAAATAAGTATTATAACCGGTCCAAATATGGCAGGTAAATCAACATATATGCGTCAAGTAGCTATAATAACAATTATGGCTCAAATAGGTTGTTTTGTACCGGCAAAAGAGGCGACAATTTCAATTGCAGATGCAATATTTACACGAGTTGGTGCATCAGACGATTTATCAAGTGGACGCTCCACTTTTATGGTGGAAATGAGCGAAGTTAGCGAAATTCTTAAAAATGCTACAAGTAAAAGCCTTGTAATACTTGATGAGATTGGAAGAGGTACGTCAACTTTTGATGGAATGAGCATTGCAAAAGCTGTTGTTGAATACATTTATGATAAAAATAATAATCTTGGATGTAAAACATTGTTTGCTACACATTATCACGAGCTTACAGATATGGAAAATAAGTATCCTGGTATCGTAAATTACAATATTGCTGTAAAAAAACGTGGTGATGAAATTACATTCCTTAGAAAAATAGTAAAAGGTGGTGCAGATGACAGTTTTGGTATTCAAGTTGCAAAACTTGCAGGATTGCCAGATAATGTTATAGAAAGAGCAAAAATCATTTTAAGTGACCTTGAAGAAAACGCAAGAAGAGAGAAAATGGCAGTAAGACAGCTTTCATTCGATGAAGCTATGCCAATAGTTAATGAAACATCTCAAATCGAAACACCTCAAATCGAAACACCTTCTGAAATAGTTGAAGAACTTGAAAAGGTTGATGTAAATGTCCTTACACCAATTGAAGCACTTAATATTTTAAACAAACTTAAATCACTTCTTTAAAAAGGAGATTTTAAATGGCGAAAATCAATGTCTTAGATAAATTTACGGCAGAACTTATTGCAGCAGGCGAAGTTGTTGAAAAACCTGCTTCGGTCGTAAAGGAGCTTGTAGAAAACTCAATAGATGCCGGAGCTAAAAATATATTGGTTGATATTGAAAATGGTGGTATTAAAAAGATATTAGTTCAAGACGATGGTTGTGGAATTGATAGCGAATATGTTAAAACTGCCTTTATTCGCCATGCAACAAGTAAAATATCAACAAAAGATGATTTAAATAATATTCAAAGTCTTGGATTTAGAGGCGAGGCTTTGGCATCAATTGCAAGTGTGTCTAAAATTACACTTACTACTAAAACATCAATTCAAGATTTTGCTGTTGAATATAAAATTGAAGGTGGGGAAGAAATTGATTTCAGCATAAAACCTTTTGTTGATGGTACAAGATTTATAATAAGAGATTTATTTTATAATACTCCGGCAAGGATGAAGTTCTTGAAAAAAGATGCCACCGAAGCTGGATATATACAGGAAATTCTCATAAATCTTGCTTTGGCAAATCCAAATATTTCATTTACCTTTAAAAAAGATGGAAAAGATATATTTACAACTGTTGGTGACGGAAATTTAAAAAATACAATAGCATGTTTGTTTACAACATCTTTCGCCAGTGAGATATGTTCTGTAAACTATGAAGATGAAAAATATACTGTAAGTGGTTTTACAACATATCCACAATTTTCAAGACAAAGCAGAAATATGCAGTTTATTTTTATAAACGGAAGATATGTAAAAAATAAAACTGTCATAGCTGCTGTTGAAAATGCATATAAGGGAACTGTTATGGTTGGCAAATTCCCGGGTTATGTTCTTAATATAGAAATGCCTTTTGATTGTGTTGATGTAAATGTTCATCCTGCGAAAACAGAAGTAAGATTTTCAAATGACAATGAAATTTTTACATCTGTTTACAGAGCAATTAAAACATCTTTGGAAGAAAATCAGACAGTGAAAAAAGTTGATATTAAAAATACTGTTCAGACAAAATTCTTTGTTGATAAAGAAAATATTCAGCAACAGGCATTTAATATTAAAAGTTCAGAAAAATCAGATTGTAAAAACAATAATTTAAAAATAAATATCACACAACAACCAAAAGAAACCTTTAAAACAGTTTCAGCAAATGAATTTAAAGAACTTATAAATGCTACAAATGAAGTGAATAGTGATAAAAATATAACTCCATACGCATCTAGCAATTATAATTATGACTATACTACAAAAAGGAAAAACCTGTTTATTCCTTATGAAGAAGATGAAGAGAAAAATTCAAAGACAAAAGAAGTATATATAGAAAAAAATGAATTAGTAAACGCTGTTGATTATGAAATCAATGAAGAAACAGATAATGTTACTGAAAATGATAAAGTTGAAATAATTACTGAAAATATTTTATCAGAAGTTAGAATTGTTGGAGAAATATTCAACACATATATTTTGTGCGAAAGTGACGATAATCTTATTATGATTGATAAACACGCAGCACATGAAAGACTTCTTTATGAAAAGCTTAAAGAAAGTCAAAATTTTGATAATCAAATGTTGCTTACTCCAATAGGAGTTAATCTTTCTGCAAAAGAAAAAGAAGCAGTTATAAATAATATTGATTTATTATCAAATCAAGGATTTATTATAGAAGATATGGGATTAAACGGAGTTATGGTTAGGGCAGTTCCATTAAACATAACTTGTGAAAATCCTCAAAGTCTTATTGAAGAAATTGCACATAATTTAAGCGAAGGAAATCTCACATTTTCTGAAAAACTTGATTGGATTTTACATTCAGTTGCTTGCAGAAGCGCAATAAAGGCAGGAGATAAAGCTACTGAAACTGAACTAAAACAGCTTATAAATGATATTAGAACAGAAAAGATTCCATTATATTGTCCACATGGAAGACCTGTTATAATATCAATTACTCAAAAGGAGATAGAAAAACAATTTGGAAGAGCGTAAAAAAATTGTAGTTATATGTGGTCCAACAGCAAGTGGAAAAACCGGACTTTCTCTTGTTTTGGCAAATGAATTTAATGGAGAAATCATATCTGCTGACAGTATGCAGGTATACAAAAAGCTTGATATTGGTACTGCAAAAGCTACAAAAGAAGAACAAGCAAAAGCAAAACATCACCTTATTGATTTTTTAGAACCATCTGAATGTTATAATGTAGAAATTTTTACAAGGCTTGCAAAAGAGAAAATAGAAGAAATTTATTCAAGAAATAACCTACCTTTTATAGTTGGAGGCACTGGGTTATATGTAGAAAGTCTTGTAAAGGGGATAAGCTTTACAGACCAAAATGACGATAAAACAGTAAAAAATAAGCTATATAAAGACCTTGAAGAAAAAGGTAAGGAATGGCTGTATTCACAACTACAAGAAATTGACCCCAAATATGCAGAAAAGGTTCATCCTAATAATGCTGTTAGAGTTATTAGAGCATTGGAAATTTACTATACAACTGGTGTAAGAATGTCTGAACAAATAGAAAACTCAAATCCAATTGAAAAACCATATGCTGCCTTAATTATTGCAACAACTTTTAAAGACCGTGCCAAACTTTACCAAAATATTGACAAAAGAGTTGATATAATGATGGAAGAAGGTCTTTTGCAAGAGGCAGAATATGTTTATAAAAATCAAGATACATTTAAAGGGTCAGTGGCTGCTATTGGATATAAAGAATTTTTTCCATATTTTGATGGAGAGCAAACTTTACAAGAATGTGTTGATACACTGAAACAGCGTTCCAGAAATTATGCAAAAAGACAACTTACATGGTTTAATCGTATGTCTGACATAAATTGGGTTTATGTAGATGATGAAATCGATTATAAAGAACAAGCCAAAATTTTGGTTGATAAATTTATAAATGGTAGATTATAATGACAGAGCAAACAAAAAGAATAAAACGAAAAAGAAAAATCTATACCACTGTTGTCGTAGTTGCCTTATTATCAGTATATGGTGTAACTCAATGGTATCTCATAAACAGAAATAAAATTGAAACAGTAAAAGCAACGGAAGGCTTTATAAACGATAGTATAATGACCACAGGAGTTGTTTGCCGTGAAGAAACTGTACTGGAAAGCACAACTGACGGATTTGTATTTTACAATGTTGAAAATGGACAAAGAGTTTCCAGTGGTATGCTTATTGGAGAAGTTTATCCATCAGTAGATGATATAGATTTGATAAATAAATCAAATGATATCAAACAACAACTTTTAAAACTGGAAGAAGCTGAAAACTTTATGTCCACAGTTAACATTGATATTTCAATTACAAGAAAACAATTAAGCAATAGTATGGTTGAATTATCACATAGTGTTGTAACGGGAAATTATGATGATATTTATAATTCGATGATGGATGTTTCTTTACATATAAACAAAATAAATACTGCTATGGATAGAAATGATGATATAGCAAGTACAAAACAAGAACTGATAAACTTAAATAATGATATAAATGGAAGAATTTCTGACCCATTAGTTTCTATCAGTAGTCCAACTTCAGGATATTTTATGGATAGTGTGGATGGCTATGAAAATGTTATTACGAAAGAAAGCTTTGAAAATATGTCATACGAAGAAGGTTTGCAAGTGTTAAATACTCCGGTTGAAAGTTCAAAATCGGGAGTGTATGGAAAGGTAATTACAAACTATAAATGGCATTTATGCGCTTATGTTACACAAAAACAAGCAGAGAAGTTAAGTAATACTAAAAAAGTAAGATTATCTCTTGATACAGAGCAAAATCAATATCAAAATGCAGAAATAGAAAAAATTATACCAAAAGATAATATGTATTTAGTTGTATTAAAATCATCTACAATAGATAAAAGTTCTGTTTCCAATAGAATCAATGAGTGCGAAATATTGTTTTCTCAATATAAGGGTATAAAAGTTCCTAAAAGCGCTTTAAGAATTGTTGGCGGAGAAATGGGCGTATATATAAAATTTGCAAAATTAGTACAATTCAAAAAAGTTTCTCCAATTTATCAGGATGATAATTATGTAATATTGCCAATCAATACAAGTGATGAAAATCAAGTAGAGCTTTATGACGACATAATTGTAAAGGGGGTAAATCTTTATGATGGAAAATACTTGTAATATAAAAGAAAATGTGAAGAGAGTTAGATTTGAAGTTGAAGAAATTTGTACAAAGTTAGGTAACAATCCTGAAAAAGTTCAAATAATGGGTGTATCAAAAACAAAATCTATTCCAGAAATAGAAGAAGCTATAAAAGCTGGTATAACACTGTTTGGAGAAAATAAAGTTCAAGAACTTACACAAAAAACAGAACTATTTAAAAAATATAATCTTCCTTGTCACATAATTGGTCAATTACAAACTAATAAGGTTAAATATCTTCCATCTATGACAAACTTTATTCAAAGTGTGGATAGCATTAAACTTGCCAAAGAAATAGATAAACAGTATTTAAAAAATAATGCTGTCGCAAATATTTTGGTAGAAGTTAATGTTGGCAACGAAGAATCAAAAGGCGGAATAAATATTGATAATGCTTATGAATTTATTCACGAGATTTCAGAATATAAGGGATTGGTAGTAAAAGGCCTTATGTGTATACCTCCAATATGCGAAGGTGACAAAGTAAGACATTATTTTGCACAAATGTATAGGTTGTTTATTGACATTCAGTCCAAAAATGTAGATAATGTTAATATGAATATTTTGTCTATGGGTATGTCCGGTGACTATAAATATGCTCTTATGGAGGGAAGTAACCTTATAAGAGTTGGACAAGGAATTTTTGGCAAAAGAAATTACAATATAAATATATAGGAGGCAATATGGGAGTTTTTGACAAAATAAAAAATGCTTTTGGTGTTGACGATGAAGATTACGACGATGAATTTGAATATGAGGAAGAGGATGAAGTTGTGGAAAATACAGTAAAACCGGATTTTTCTCAAGTAAAAAAAGAAAAAAATCTTTCTCTTGCAAATAGCTCTGGCACTTCACCACAATTACAGGTTGTACTTGTTAAACCTGAAAGATTTGATGATGCAAGTGGTATTGCTGATAGCCTTAATGCAAAGAAAACAGTTGTGTTGAATCTCGAAGCTACAAGTAAAGAAGTTTCAAGAAGACTTGTTGACTTTTTGTCCGGTGTTGCTTATGCAAACAACGGTCAAATTAAAAAGATTGCAAATTCAACATTTATCATTACACCATACAATGTTGATGTTTCTGGAATTGGCATTCTTGAAGAAATAGACACAACTTCTATTTACTAATATATGAGAGGGTATATTCCACCTCAAAATAACGAAGAACTTGTTTTTGTAAAAAAGATATGTCATACTTTAGAAGTTGCAGAAAATCTTGGTTATGTTCAATACACGTTATTTATGGATTTAAGACAACAAGAACTTTTTGCAGCTCAGGCCAATAAATTTCCAAATTTAAAAATTCAGTTTTTTTCTGGATACAATGGAGAATGCGAGAGAAAGCTTGCTGCAATATATCCAGAATATGTGGAACTATATCCAGAGGATTTACCATTAGTTGTACTTAAATCAAAGCTGTTGGATAAAGATTTGTCACATAAAGATTTTCTTGGTTCAGCCATGTCTTTGAAAATTAAAAGAGATTATATGGGCGACATTATTTTGGATAATGATAATGTGTATATTGTGTGTCATAAAAATATTGCAAATATTTTAATAGAAGAATTGGTTATGGTTAAAAAAACACCAGTTGATTTAACCTTTTGTGACGAAGAATTGACTTTTAATAAAGAATATTCTCAAATAAAAACAGCTACTGTTGCATCTTTAAGGGCAGATAGTGTTGTTGCTGCTTTGCTTAATTGCAGTCGTTCTGAGTCTGCTAAATATATTAAGCAAGGTAATGTGCGTATAAATCAATTGGAAATATCTCATACAGATTTTGAAATATTTGATAAAGATATTATAAGCGTAAAGTACAAAGGTAAGTATAAAGTGTTTTGTGATGGCTTAAAGAGTCGCAAAGACAGAATTTTTATAAAAATAGCAAAATATTAAAATTTGGAGGACAAGTAATGTTCAACGCAGATGAAATAAGACAAATTACATTTGAAAAGGTTGTTCGTGGATATAGACCAGAAGATGTAGAATCTTTTATGAGTAAAATTGCAGATGAGTACGAAGCTCTTGCATCAGAAAAACAAGAAATAGAAAGCCAGTTATATGTTTTGGCTGAAAAAATAGAACAATATAAAACAGAAGAAGAATCTATTAAAGCAACTTTAATAAGTGCTCAAAAACTTGGAGAAAGTATTATTGCAGAATCAAGACAAAAAGCAGAGGCAATTCTTAAAGATGCTAACATAAGAAAAAATGACATTCTTGCATCAGCTCACGAAGAATTTGCTTTATATGAAGATAATCTTGCAAGAGTAAAAAGAGAAGTTAGTGATTTTAAAATTACAGTTTTAAGTATGTATAAAGACCATATTGAATCTTTAAGCAGAGTTCCAGAAGTTAAAAAAGAACCTGCAAATGTGGTTGAAGAACAGGATCCAGAAGCTGTACCAGAAGCTAAATCTGAAACTACTGTTGATGAATCAACAGTTGAAGCACAAGCAGATAATACAGAAAAAACTAAACAGTTTTCAATAGAAGAAAATGAAGGTTCAGGATTCAATAATATTTCTTCACTTTTTGAATAATATTTAAAAATTCAGATTATAAAAAGGTTAGTGATAACACACTAATCTTTTTGTGTTGCATAGCGAGGAATTTAATGCATAATTTAATTTTTATATTTATTTTTGTATCAGTAGACCAATTGCTTAAATATTTGGCTACACAATATCTTGCATCAGGTGGTTCTGTAACTTTAATACCTAAATTTATCGGATTAAATTATATACTTAATCCAGGTGCAGGATTTAGCATATTAAGTGGCAAAGTTAATTTTCTTATAATAATTACTTCCATTGCTCTTTTATTTATAGCATATATGTTATTTATAAAAAAAATACCTAATAAAATTGAACAAATTAGTTTTGTTTTGATTTTTTCCGGTGGATTGGGCAATCTTATTGACAGAGTACTTAATGGCGTTGTAGTTGACTATTTTGAATTTTTATTTATAGATTTTCCAATATTTAATTTTGCAGATATTCTTATTTGTTGTGGTGTTGCATTATACGCAATATATGTGTTAAAATCTGAGTATTCATCAAAAAAATCAAATAGGTGATAAATGATGAATAATAGTACTATTTTACATTCAACAGAAGAATGGGCAGGGACGAGAATAGATGTATTTGTTTCAAAAAATACAGATTATTCTAGAAATGCAGTACAATTACTTATAGAAGAACAAAGAATATCTGTAAATGATAAAGTTGTTTCTAAAAGTTATAAAATGAAAAACGGTGATGTTCTTTCAATTATTGTTGAACCGCCAAAAGATGTTGGAATAATTGCACAAGATATACCACTTGATATATATTATGAAGATGAAGATATTTTGGTTGTGAATAAACCAAAAGGAATGGTTGTTCATCCAGCTAATGGAAATGAGGATGGAACATTAGTAAATGCCTTAATGTATCATTGCAAGGATTCTTTATCAGGTATAAACGGAGAAATTAGACCAGGCATAGTCCATAGAATAGATAAAGATACGTCAGGTCTTTTAGTTGTTGCCAAAAATGACATATCTCACGAACATCTTGCAAAACAATTTAAAAACCATTCAATAAATAGATTGTATTATGCAATTGTGTATGGTAATGTAAAACAAGATAGTTGTGATATAGAAGCTCCAATAGGAAGACATAAAACTGACCGTAAAAAATTTTGTGTTACACAAATAAATTCTAAATATGCATTTACACATTATGATGTTATTGAAAAGTTAAATGGATTTACTCTTATAAAATGTAAATTAAAAACAGGCAGAACACATCAAATAAGAGTTCATATGCAAAGTATTGGTTATCCTCTTGCCGGAGACTCTGTTTATGGACCTAAAAATTGCATTACAGAATTAAAAGGACAAGCTCTACACGCAGGTATTCTTGGATTTATACATCCAAAAACAGAAGAATACATAGAGTTTTCTTCACCATGGTCGCAAGAGTTTGAAAAATTTTATAATAAGGTAAAATTTAAATAATGAATAAAAATATAAAAGATATTTTGGTTGTAAGTGATTTGGATAACACACTGCTTACAGCTGAAAAAGGAATTCCAGAATATAATCTTGAAATGATAAAAAAGTTTCAAGAATTAGGAGGTAATTTTACAGTTGCAACTGGAAGAAGTATAGAATCAATTTCAAGATATCTTAATCAACTACAATTATCAGTACCAGCTATAACATACAATGGTGGAGTAATTTATGATTTTAACAGCAAGATTTATTTAATGAAAAAAACTTTACCAGAAAGTGCTAAAAAAGCACTTGAGTTAATTCGTGAAAAATTTCCAGATGTTGGTACTGAGGTTATGTGTGATAATAATAGGCTATATATGATAAGAGAAAATGCCTATACTTTTAAACATGTGGATGATGAAAAATTAAGTTATATAAGTTGTGATATTTCATCAATAAAGAATAATTGGATTAAAGTATTGTTTGCAGATAAAAATAGCAGACTTTTAGAGTTACAAGAATTTTGTAAGACTTTACCATTTGATGATATTGAATTTGTAATGTCAAATACAATTTACTTTGAAATGCTGCCTAAAAATATTACAAAAGGTACTGCGTTGATGGCACTTTGTGATATTATAAATGTAGACATTTCTGACACTGTTGCCATAGGAGATTATTATAATGATATAGATTTGTTGAAAACAGCAGGTCTTAGCGTTTGTGTTGATAATGCTCCTCAAGATATAAAAAATATTTGTCACGCCATTGTACCAAAATGCACAGATGGTGGTGTTGGGCATTTGCTTGCACAAATAATCAAATCATGTTCATAACAGGAGGAATTATGGATAAGAAATTTTTACAAGAAAAAGCTTTAGAAGTTAGAAAGGATATTGTAACTGCCGTACACAGTGCAAAAAGTGGCCATCCAGGTGGTTCTTTGTCAGTAGCAGATACATTGACATATCTTTATTTTTACAAAATGAATGTTGACCCTAAAAATCCAAAAATGGATAACAGAGATAGATTTGTGCTCTCAAAAGGTCACACAGCACCAGCTTTATACTCTGTTTTGGCTGAAAAAGGTTTTTTTGATAAATCAGAATTGGTTAAGCTTAGAAAAGTTGGCGCAATGCTTCAAGGTCACCCAGATATGAAAGGTATTCCTGGTGTTGATATGTCCACAGGTTCTTTGGGACAAGGTGTTTCTACTGCTGTTGGTATGGCTTTGAGTGCAAAAATCTCAAATGATGATTACACAGTTTACACAGTTCTTGGTGATGGTGAAATTCAAGAAGGTCAAGTATGGGAAGCTGTAATGAGTGCTGCACACTACAAACTTGATAATCTTGTTGCTGTTGTTGATAACAACAATCTTCAAATTGATGGTAAAGTAAGCGATGTTATGTCTGTTTACCCAATTGATGAAAAATTTGCAAGTTTTGGCTGGAATGTTGCAACATGTGATGGTCATGACTTTGACAGCATTCACACTGCATTTGAAAAAACAAATGAAAAAAATGGTAAACCATGGGTTATCATTCAAACATCTGTAAAAGGTAAAGGTGTTTCCTTTATGGAAAATCAGTCTTCATGGCATGGTACAGCACCAAACGATGAACAATATGCACAAGCAATGGCAGACCTTGATGCAATTGCTAAAGAATTGGAGGGTAAATAATTATGTCAGAAGTAAAATTGATTGCAACAAGAGAAAGCTACGGCAATGCTCTTGTAGAACTTGGTAAACAAAATCCTGATATAGTTGTTCTTGACGCTGACCTTGCAGGTGCAACCAAAACAGGTGTTTTCAAAAAACAATTCCCAGAAAGATTTTTTGACTTTGGTATTGCAGAAGCAAATATGATGGGTGTTGCAGCAGGTCTTGCAGCAACAGGTAAAATCCCATTTGCATCTTCTTTTGCAATGTTTGCAGCAGGCAGAGCATTTGAACAAATCCGTAACTCTATTGGTTACCCACATCTCAATGTTAAAATCTGTGCAACACATGCAGGTATTTCTGTTGGTGAAGATGGTGCAACACACCAATGTAATGAAGATATTGCTCTTATGCGTTCTATACCAGGTATGGTTGTTATCAATCCATGTGATGATGTGGAAGCGAGACAAGCAGTACAGGCAGCAGCAGAATATGTTGGTCCTGTATATATTCGTCTTGGCAGATTGGCAGTTCCAGTTGTTAATGAAGAAAATTATAAATTTGAACTTGGAAAAGGTGCTACACTTAGAGAAGGTAAGGACGTAACAATTATTGCAACAGGTCTTATGGTTGCAAGAGCAATGGAAGCAGCAAATATTCTTGCAGCTGATGGTATTGATGCAAGAGTTATCAATATTCACACAATCAAACCAATTGATAAAGACATTATCATAAAAGCAAGTAAAGAAACAGGTTGCATTATCACTTGTGAAGAACATAGTGTAATTGGTGGGTTGTACAGTGCAGTTAGTGAAGTAGTTTGTCAGGAAGCTCCTTGCAAAGTAGTTCCAGTTGCAGTTATGGATACATTTGGTAAATCTGGCCCAGCAAAAGAATTGCTTGATGTTTTTGGGCTTAATGCTACAAGCATTGTAGAAAAAGTAAAAGCAAATATCAAATAATAACAAAAATTAAAGCTCTGCATTTTTGCAGAGCTTTTTTGTGATAATTAAATTATTATTGTTGTTAAAATTATAAAAATATAATATAATAATATAGAAATATATGAAATAATATGGAGAAATAATGAGAAAAAAGTTAACTATATTTTTAAATTTAATGATTATATTTTCTTTTATGGGAATTTCTGTTTTTGCAGATGAAGCTGAAAATACTGAGCAGGAAACTCAGCCACAAGAAATTGTATATAACGAACCAGATGAAATAAGAGGTATTATTGTTTCACCAGAAATAGATTTTGCCACTGAACCATTACAAGCAGAAGATATTGTAAAAAAACAGATAGATAATATTATAAATACTATTTCTTCAAGTGAACTGAATACCATATATTTGAACTTGCAAACAAAAAATGGTGTTATATATAATTCTGAATACTATCCAACCTATACATCTTTTGATGCTTTGCAATATTTAATAGAGCAATCAAAAGCAAACGATATTTACATATACGGAATAACAAATCCATGTTATGTAGCAAATGGAGAAGTTTTGGAAGATAATAACTATATTTATAGTGATATAATTGCACAAAGCCAAAAAAATATAGCTGAAATTGTTTCAAAATATGAACTTGATGCTATTTTAGTTGAAGGATATTACAACAGTATAAATGAAAAAAGTTTTGAAGAATACAGAAATTATTCTTCGGGTATTGGCTTTGACCAATGGATGAAAGAAAGTACAACAAGTCTTGTGAAATCATTATCTGATATGGTTGAAAAAACAAATCCAGCTGTGCAGTTTGGCTTAGTTTGTGATAGTGTATGGGCAAATAATTCCACATTATCTGAAGGCTCAGCAACATCAGATGAATTTGAAATGTACACTGATGGCTTTGTTGATTTGCCAACTATTATGACTTTATCTAATGTAAACACTGTACTTGTTAAACTGCCAGGTTCTACATTAAGCAAGACAATTCCATTTAAGTCAACATTAAAATGGTGGAATGATACATTAAAACAATATGATATTGATGTTTGTGCGTTGGTATACAACGATAAACTTTCAACAAACGAAAGGGGCTGGACATCTCCAGACCAAGTAATTCAGCAGTTAATTTCCATAAGAGATGTAAATTCAAAGGGTGTTGCATTTGCATCATATAAACAGATTGAAGCAAATAAAAACAATCATACAGATTTAATAAATAAATTTTACAAAGGGCAAGTTAAAGCTCAAGATATTCTTACAAATCTTACGGTTAGCCGTCCAGATAAATTGGTTTATTCAACTTATGAGCCAATTGTAAGTTTCTATGGTGCATCTGACCCAAACTTTCCATTATTACTTAATGGAGAAGAGGTTCAAAGAAATGATAAGGGCGTTTTCTCTCTTGAAATAGAACTTAAATCAGGAATAAATATTTTTGAATTTACTCATAAAACAAAAACTGTAAAATACGAAATAACAAGAAATGTAAAAATAATTCAGTCAGTTTCTCCAGAAGGAGCAATGACAGTTGAGGGAAATTCTGTTATTCCGATTACTGTGCAAGCGTATAGAGATTCTAACGTTATAGCTACTATTGGAGGAACATCAATACAACTTGCTCCAAGTGATAAGGAAAGTGAAGATACCGATAAGAACTCTGGATATATAACTTATGTAGGTAATTATCAATGTCCTCCAAGTGCTGAATCTACACAAAACATAGGTAACATTCAAATTTCTGCTACATGGCAAGGTACAACACAATCAGCAACAGGTGCTAATGTAAGTATTACTGCATTGCCTCCACCAGAAATTACTCCGGGTCAAAGTGGAAATATGGTTGAAGTTATAGCAAGCCAAGCAAGAACATATCCAGCATCTGTATTGAATTCTGACCCTAGTGGAGATTGTTTTCCACTACCACAAGGAAGTAAAGACTTTATCGCAAGTGATTTATTAACATTTACAAGTGGTGGTAAAAATTACAGTTACTATATTCTTCGTTCTGGTGTAAGGGTTGCAGCAGAAGATGTAAGAGTTTTAGGAGAAGTTGAACTTGTTTCAAATAATATAACTGAGGCTAGTGTATACTCTGAATCTGGATATACATACTTAAAAATTGCACAAGCTCAACCAATGGCATATAAAGCACAGCTTCCAAACTTGGGATTTGACTCAGAACATGGTATTTCAACTTTTAATTCAAGTTCAATAACATTCACATTTAATCAAGTTGAAAATATACCAGAAACTGTAAATCTATCAGAAAATAGTTTATTTCCATCAGCCACAATAACAAAAAATGGAACAAATGCAGTTGTGACTTTAAATTTTGCAAAACCAGGAAGATTTGCAGGATATAGAGCTTATTATCAAGATGGTTATCTTATTTTTAGGTTTACTAATATTCCATCTGGATTGTCAGGTGCAAGAATTTACATTGACCCTGGTCATGGTGGACATGACTCCGGTTCTATTCCTATTGAAGGAATGAAATCAGAAGCCCAGATAAATAAAGAAATGGCAAATAAAGTAGCAGCAATATTGAGAGAAAGAGGAGCAAATGTTCAAGTTACAGAAACAACAAATTACGTAAGCTTGTCTTCTCGTGTTTCAATGTCTCAAAGCTTTTCACCACATTTATTTATAAGCTTGCATCAAAATTCTGCAACATCTCCAAAGGTTCAAGGAACAGAAGTTTGGTTTTTTAACCCATATTCCGAAATTTACGCAGATAAAATTTCTCAGGGAATAGCAGGTGCTCTTGGAACAAGAGATAGAGGCGAAAAATATGGTTGGTATTATGTAACAACACATATGGAATTCCCAGCTGTTCTTATTGAACATGGATTCTTGTCTAATGTTACAGAATACGATAAACTAAAAAATGATGATTATCAAAATCAAATTGCTTTAGCGACTGCAAATGCAATTGAAAGTGCTTTTAGAAGTACTTATAATTGATTATGATATTATTTGTAAAGAGTAATGCTCAGTAATGGGTGTTGCTCTTTTTATTTGTCTTATTTAATCTATATAGCTATAATAGACATTATTTTGAAAAATAGGCAGCTTTTTTAAACTGCTTATACAGTATTTTTAAAATATAATTTTGTGTAATATAAAAATCAATATCATCATATAAATATCTTAGGTGATGTTATGAAAATAGAAAATAAACAAATTAAAAATGATACAAATCAAGAAAAACAAAATCTTGAACAAGTTAAAAGAAAAAAGAGAGGTAAAAGAAGAAGGTATAACAATAATATGTATTTACATGCGCAGATTATTGTTGCATCAATTTTTATAGTAACTGGAATAATGCTTAAAAATAATGGTGGAGAGCCATATACACAGGTAAAAGAAGATTATTCTCAATTTTTTAACTCAGAAAATGTTTATGAAAGTAATTTTTCCTATTCTAGCTTTTTAGCAAATATATCAGAAGATATAAAAGAAAAATACAATAAATTAACAGAAACAGTATCTAATATATATGGTAAAGGTTCAAGTGGTAATACTCCAACAAATGTTTCTATGAAAAAATATATTCCAAAAGAAAAGGGAATAAAACCAGTAGAAGGGTACATATCTTCTCCTTTTGGTGAAAGAACAGACCCATTTAATAAAAAGAAAAAAGATTTTCATACAGGAATGGATATTGCAACAGCAAAAGGTACATTCATAAAATCAGCTTTTGGTGGAGAAGTTATAGAAACTGGTTACAGTGATATTGCAGGAAACTATATTAAGATTAAAAATAACGATGAGCAGCAAACAATGTATTGTCATACACAGTTTATTTTTGTAAGAGTTGGAGAAAAAGTAATGAGAGGTCAAATTATTGCTACTGTTGGTAATACCGGATTAGTAACTGGTCCACATCTACATTTTGAAGTTTTGTATAATGGAAATAGAGTAAATCCTATATATACGGTGGAATAAAATTGTTTTATTTTATATTAGCAATTATTTTCTTTGCATTGGTTTTTGATAAACTTAACATATTTTTTTTCTTAATTATAAGTGCTTTATTACATGAATTGGGGCATATAACTGCTTGTTTAATAACAGGGAATAAACCTAAAATAGAAATATCAGTTTTTGGTATAAAATTGTATAACTACCCTAACAATAAATATAAAAAATTATTTATTCTTATTTGCGGTCCAGTTATAAATTTAATAATTATACTAATTATGATTATTGCTAATTCATATACTTTCAGTCTTAATACATATATGCTTATGTGTGTGAATATCGTATTATTTATATT